>DAOKZM010000231.1:0-4935 GCA_035325665.1 Thermomicrobiales bacterium
CGATCCGACCTCAGCGACCTCAGCGGCGTCGGCGAGTGACCCGGCCACGCCCAGCAGGGCGAACGGCCACCAGACGAGCGCGGCCAGGAGCGTCGCCGCCCACGTCCCGGTGAACCAGGTGACGATCGCCGCCAGCAGACCGTAGCGAATCTCGACCCAGCCGACGAAGACGGCGGTCATCACGACGGTCGAGATGATCGCGACCGGCTTGTCGACCAGATAGTTGGCGGTGAAGAGCCCCCAAACGCGCGGGCTGGTGAGCGACTCGGGGCCGAACCCCCAGCGTTCGATCTGCGCTCCGGATAGATGATCGGTCAGCGCGCCGGCCGCGGCCGAGGCGGTGAGGATTCCGGCGAGCGACAGGATCGTGAATGGGGCGCTTCGGAGCGTCACCGGCCGAGTGGCATCGTCGGGCCTGGTCACTGTGCGGCTGCCGCAGTCGAGTATCATCGCCAACGTCTTTCGCGCATCAGCACCCGCGTCGCGGACAAGCGCCGCGTATCAGGGGGCACAAGTGGATATCGTACCCGCGTCAACACCGCGACGCCGGCCGGACATGCGGGCGGTCGTGAAGACCGTCGCCTGGTGGCTGATCGCCGCGATCGTGCTGGTGGTCTTCATCGCGCGCGAGCGCGGCGAGATCCTCCATGCGGTGACGGCGATGCGCACGGCGTCGCCTGGCTGGCTGGCATTGGCGCTGGCGGGCGGGTTGCTGCTCCAGGCGTTGCTGGCACTGACGTTCCGCCCACTGCTGCGCCGGGTCGGCTCGCCCATCTCTGTCCGCGTGCTACTTGACGCTCAGATGCAACGCCTGGTCATCGGCACTGTCGTGCCGGCGGGCGCCGCGGCGGCTGTCTACGCGGGCGTGCGCAGGCTCGGCCGCGCGGGTGTCTCGACCGACGACGCGCTCTTCGTGGCGCTGGTCAACAGCGCGCTCGGCTATGCGTCATTCATCACCGTCCTGCTACCGGCTCTGGCGGTCATCGGGGTGTCGGGGCGGCTGTCGGGCCTCATCCTCTTCGGCGCGGCGGCGATGTTGCTCCTGGTCATTGTCCTGTCGGGTGGGCTGATCCTGCTGCTACGCGGATCGAGAGCGAGCGAGGGGCTGTTGAGCCGGCTGCCGTCGCACCGGATCGCCGACCGCCTGCGCCAATTCGTTGTCCAGGCGCGCCAGCACGGCCTGCGCCCGCGCGACCTCGTCGCGCCGTTCGCGATCAACCTGTCGATCGAGGTGGTCGGTATCCTGACGCTGTTCGCCTGCCTGCGGGCCGTGGGCTGGCGGTCGTCGTGGCAGGAGGCGCTGGTCGGCTATGGCGTCGGCACGCTCTTCCTGCTGATCGCGCCGGTCTTCCAGGGCATCGGCGCCGTCGAGCTGTCGATGACCGTCGCGCTGACGGGGCTTGGCGTGCCGGCCGGAACGGCGCTGGCGGCGGTGCTGCTCTACCGGAGCGCCGACATCTGGCTGCCGTTCGTTGCTGGGGCGACGATGCAGGCCGGCCAGCAGCGCGAGGTGCGCTGGGTCTCGGCGCGGTTGCCGGCGGTGTTCTCAGGGCTTTCGGGGTTACTGGCGGTCTTGTCGGTTCTGGCCCCTCATCTCTCGCGACGGCTGAACCATCTGCGCGAGTACTCGCTGACCGACCCGACCGACCTCTCGCGCCACATTACGCTCATCGCCGGCTTCTTTCTGATCTTCCTGTCCTGGTCGCTCTGGCGACGCAAGCGCATCGCCTGGATCGCGTCGACGATCCTGCTCGCGATCACGATCCCGACCCACCTGATGAAGCGGCATGATGGGATAGCGCTGTTCGCTTCGGTCGTCGCGTTGGTCCTGCTGCTCGTCGAGCGCGATCATTTCCGCGTCCGCAGCGACCTGCCGACGATCGGCCGCGGTATCCTGCGCTTCGCGTTGAGCCTCACGTTTGCCGTCGTCTACGGCACACTCGGGTTCTTCCTGATCGACGAGCGGGCGTTCCACCGGGATTTCAGCCCGATCGACGCTGTCCGAGAGACGCTGCGCCAGTTCTTCACGCTCGGCAGCAGCGGCCTGACCCCACACACGCGCTATGCCGACTGGTTCCTCGACTCGCTCCAGTTCGTTGGCGTTATCTCAGTCGTCTACGCGCTGTTCTCGCTGATTCGGCCGGTCGTCTGGCGACGGCGAACCCAGAAGCACGAGCGCGCCCGCGCGGCCGAGCTGATCTCGGCGCACGGCGACTCGTCGCTGGATTTCTTCAAGACCTGGCCGGATAAGATCATCTTCCTGTCCTCCACGGGTAACGGCGTGGTCGCCTATCGCGTCGCGCTGGGCTGCGCCGTCGCGCTCGGCGACCCGGTCGCGACCGACGCGGCCGAATTCGACCGCGTGCTGACGGAGTTCCTCGACTTTTGCGACGCAAACGACTGGCGTGTCGCCTTTCACCAGACGCCCGAGACGCGCCGCGATGCCTACCACCGAGCGGGGCTGTCGATGCTGAAGGTCGGCGAGGAGGCGGTCGTTGACCTGACGACGTTTTGCCTGTCTGGCAAGGCGATGAAGCACCTGCGTGCGACGGTGAATCGCTTCGACCGCGAGGGGTACCGCGAGGTCTGGCGCGATCCGCCGCTGGACGACTCGACGCTGGCGCGCCTGCGCGAGGTATCCGACGAGTGGCTGACGATCGACGGGCGGCGCGAGCGCGGCTTCACACTCGGCCGGTTCGAGAATGCTTACGTCCGCTCGACGCCGGTGATGGCGATCGAGGACCCGGAGGGCTGGGTGGCGGCCTTCGCCAACCTCATCCCCGATGGGGTGGCCGGCGAAGCGACGATCGACCTGATGCGTCGCCGTCGCGAGCCGAGCGGCTCGATGGACGTCCTGCAGGTGCGGCTCTTCGAGGCGCTTCGCGAGCGCGGTTATCGCTCGTTCTCGCTGGGGATGGCGCCCTTCGCCGAGGTCGGCGGCGAGCCGGAGGCGACGATCGCGGAACGGGCCGTTCCCCTCTTCTACGAGCGGTTCAACCGCTTCTTCTCCTACAAGGGACTGCGCGAGTATAAGGCCAAGTTCCAGCCACGCTGGGAACCGCGCTACATCGTCTATGCCTCCGAGGTCCAACTGCCGCTGATCGCGCTGGCCCTGCTCCGGGTGACCGAGGAGGAGGACGAGGCGTGGATTCGCCAGGAACTGCGCAACGCCGAGCGTGAGGAAGCGACAGTGAGAGCCCTGGCGCGCAATCGTCCGATCCCAGCCGGCGGCTGATCGGCGTGGATCTGACTCAGGTTGCCCGGGCGCGGGCGGCGAGTTCGGCGCGGTCGAGCCGCCGGACGGCGGCGGCGACGGCCAGCGCGCCGAGGACGAGCGTCGTCAGGATCGGCCCGGCCAGCTCCGGCCGGGCGCCGTCGATGACGGCGGAGGTGGCGTGGAATACCCCGGCCGGCGTCCAGCGCTGGGCTGGCCCCCAGCCAGCCAGGATCGACAGGACGAAGTAGGCGGCGATGCCGGCCCCGGCCGCGCCGGCCTGGGCGGTAACCAGCGTCGAGAACAGCGTCATCAGGCAGACGAACCCGGCCGCGACCAGCAGCCAGAGCCCGGCCGCGGCAACCAGCTCGCCGGCGGGCGCCTCGCCGAAGATCGCCAGCGTCCCCGCCCAGCAGACGAGCGCAGCCAGGACGGTCGCCGCGGCGAGCAGGATAAGCTGGGCGACGACCTTGGCCAGCACGAAGGCGCGCCGCGAGACGGGCTTGGTCAGGACGAGGATCGCCGTGCCGGAGCGCACCTCGGCCGAGACGATCCCAGCGGTCGTGATGATCAGCGCCAGCAGCCCGATCTGGCTGAGCTGCGAGACGAGCTGGCGATAGGAGTCGAGCGGCGCCGGATCGGGCAGCTCGATGACGACGCCGGGCTGGTCGCTGGCGAGTGAGCGGACGAGCTCGGGCGTGATCTCGGCCAGGATCGGGCTGGTGACGGCGATGAACAGCAGGATCGCCGGCAGCACCCAGATGCGCCAGGTCCGGCGGATCTCGCTCAGCTCCTTGCGCAGCAGCACGCCGAAGGCGCTCATCGCCCGTCCTCCCCGATCAGGTCGACGAAGACCTGCTCCAGCGATGCCTCGACCGGCTCGAGCCGGCGGAGCAGCAGCCCGCGCCCGGAAACGAGGCCCGGTACCGCCCGAAGCGCGGCGTCGAGGTCGGTCACCGTCAGGACGAGCTGCGTCCCCTCCAGCCGCCGCTCGACCAGCCAGTCGGAGCCGACGACCGCCGCCGCCAGCGTCGCGGCGTCCTCCGGCGAGCCGAGCTCCAGCCGCAGGTCGCGCGGCCCGGCGCGCTCCAGCAGCGCGTCGATCGGCGCCTCGATGACGACCCGGCCGCGGTCGAGGATGGCGACCCGATCGCAGACGCGCTGGACGTCGGCGAGGATGTGGGTCGAGAAGAAGATCGTCGTCCGGCCGGCCAGCGCGGCGATCATGTCCAGCACGTTCTTGCGTCCGATCGGGTCGAGCGCGCTGGTCGGCTCGTCGAGCAGCAGCAGCCGCGGGGCGTTGATCAGTGCCTGGGCCATCCCGAGGCGCTGGCGCATCCCGCGCGAGTAGCCGCCGACGAGGGTCTCGACGCCGGTCAGCCCGGCGAGATCGATCAGCGCCACGACGCGCTCGTCGAGCTCCCGTCCGCGCAGGCCGAACAGCTCGCCGCTGAAGCGCAGCAGCTCGGCGCCGGTCATCCAGCCGTAGAAACCGGGCACGTCCGGTAGGTAGCCGATCAGCGCGCGGACGGCGTCCGGGGTGGTGGTCACATCGTGGCCGAAGATGCGCGCCGATCCAGCAGTCGGCCGCGAGAGGCCGGCCAGGATGTTCAGCGCGGTGCTCTTGCCGGCCCCGTTCGGCCCGAGGAAGCCGAAGACCGAGCCGGCCGGCACGTCGAGGTCGATCCCGTCCAGCGCGCGGGTCGTGCCGAACATCTTGG
>DAOKZM010000231.1:4945-5710 GCA_035325665.1 Thermomicrobiales bacterium
CGAATCTCGATCGCGGCTCCGGCGTTGGTCGCGGCATCGGTTGTGATCGCACGAGGGAGCGTCGTCACCGCCGCTCGTCCGGGCCGTAGAGCAGGTCGGCGGCGGCGCGGGCACGGTCGCCCGGGCTGGCGCCGGCCCCCGGCTCCGGCTCGGCCGCGGGCGGGGTGGCCCGCCCGATGACGAGGTAGAGGATGGCGCCGACCAGGTTGCCGAACAGGATCACGACCAGCCAGACCCAGCGCTTGCCGCCAGCCACCTGGCGGCGACGGGCGAGGTCGACGAGCGCGTAGATCTGGATGGCCAGCTGGACGACGGCCAGCGCCAGAATGGCAGCCGCCGCCGATGTCGAGGCGCCGAGCGTATCAGCGATCGGGCTCATGATGTTCCTTCGTCTTCCTCGTTCTCCGGCGCCACGGCCGGCATCAGGATCGTCGTCAGTAGCCGGCGCTGCCGCCCCGGCGCGGGACCCTGGGCGACGCGCTGCCGGACCGCCGCGTTCATCTCCTCCAGCATCTCTCGCAGCTCCTCGTCGGACAGATAGAGGTCGAGTTGCCGGTAGCCGACACCGTCCGTCTCCAGATCCGGCTGCCCGCGATCGAGGTAGCGGCCGAAGTCGGACAGGACGCTGGCCAGGAAGACGGCAAACAGCCGCAGGTGCTCGTCGGCGCTCATCCCACGAACGTCGGCCGGCGTTAGGACGCCGCGCCCCTCGGCGATGGTGTAGGTGCGCTCGGTCGCGCCGCGCACCGGCCGCTCGCCGACGAC
>DAOKZM010000232.1:0-5704 GCA_035325665.1 Thermomicrobiales bacterium
GCCTTGGAGACGCTCGGCCTGTCGCCGGTTGGCATGGCGAGCGTGCCGCAGGACGACCCGAAGAAAGAGAAGGTCGGCTTCCGCGCGGGCGAGCTGATCATGGACCAGCTTCGCCAGGGCCTGCTGCCGAGCCAGATCCTGACCCGCCAGGCGTTCGAGAACATGATCGCCGCGGCCTGCGCGACCGGCGGCTCGACCAACATCGTCCTCCACTCGCTGGCGATGGCTCGCGAGGCCGGAATCGACCTCAGCATCGACGACTTCAACGCCATCTCGGCTCGCACCCCGGTGATCGCCGACCTCATGCCGGGCGGCAAGTACACTGCGGTGGACGTCTACAACGCGGGTGGCATCGAGCTGATCACCAAACGGCTGATCGACGGCGGTGTCGTCGACGGCTCGCAGCTCACGCCGACCGGCCAGACGCTCGCCGAGGCGACTGCTCACGCCGAGCCGACCGAGGGTCAGCAGGTCGTCTACACCGTCGATGAGCCGCTGAAGCCGACCGGCGGGTTGGTGATCCTCAAGGGCAACCTGGCGCCGGAGGGCAGCGTCATCAAGGTCGCCGCCGCCGACCGCGGCTACCAGCGCGGCCCGGCGCGCGTCTTCGAGCGCGAGGAGGATGCGATGCACGCCGTCACCGAGGGGCGAATCAACCCTGGCGACGTCATCGTCATCCGCTACGAGGGGCCGAAGGGTGGCCCGGGTATGCGCGAGATGCTGGGCGTGACCGGGGCGCTGGTCGGCGCCGGACTCGGCGACACGGTCGGCCTGCTGACCGACGGGCGGTTCTCGGGCGGCACGCGCGGCTTCTGCATCGGCCACGTCGCGCCGGAGGCGGCACTCGGCGGCCCGATCGCCGCGCTGCGCGACGGCGACATGATCACGATCGACATCCCGAACACGACGCTCTCGGTCGAGCTCTCCGACGACGAGCTTGCCGAGCGCATGCGCGACTGGACCGCGCCGAAGCCGCACTACGAGAGCGGCGTGTTCGCCAAATACGCGGCGCTCGTCTCCAGCGCCGCCGAGGGCGCGATCACTCGACCGACCTGGTAGCGGCGATTCGAACGCCGTCGCCAACTTTCACGACAATGCCCGGCTGCTTGGCGGCCGGGCTTTGTGGTGGTCGCGCGCCGGCGCCACGAGACTGTGACTCGACCTGTGGGTCCTCTTCGTGGTTCTCACGATGGCATTCGCTCAGAGTGAAGGCGTCTTCGTCGTATCACTTGGAGCCACGGCTTCCGAAGACGGGCAGTTTCAGTATCCAACGATACCGTGACAACAGATGTCCCGCGGATCCTCGTCGTCGATCGCCACAACAACCGCATCTAGAAGTTCAAGCCAAACGGCGACTTCGTCACGAAGTGGAGCAACCTCGTCACGACGCCGCTTAATAACCCTGGGGTATTGCCGTCGACGCCGACCGTACGGTCTATGTTACCGAGTCAATTCGAACCAGGACCGCATCGATGCATTCGACGGGGATTCCCATGCTCGGCTCTTCTGGGCGCGGTAGACGACCGCTCTCGGCGCCCGCCTGCTCTATAATCGTCCGACGCGTACCGTGAAGGCGGTACGCGGAGTGTGCCAGGGTGCCTGGGGGGAGTGGTGACACGGCGTCTGATACGGCGATAGACGAGGCCCAGGGCCGTCGGGGCGTCGAGCCGCAGGACGACGATACCTACGACGCGCGCGGCGTCGCCGTGACGTCGTTCGCCCACTTCTCCCACGACATGTACCCGTCGTTCATCGGGCCGCTGGTCCCGGCGATCCGCGACCAGCTCGGTATCCCACTGTTTCTCGTCAGCCTGATGATCCCAGCCCAGCAGTTGCCGAGTATCTTCCAGCCGCTGATCGGCTACGTCGCTGATCGCACCAGCCGGCGCTGGTTCGTCGTCCTCGCGCCTGGCGTCGCCGCGGTGTCGCTGTCGTCGCTAGGGCTGGCGCCCAACATCGCCGTCGTGCTGCTGCTACTGCTCGTCTCCGGGCTGGCCTCGGCGATGTTCCACGCGCCGGCCGTGTCGCTTGTCGGCGAGTACGGCGGCCGGCGGATGGGCCGCGCGATGTCGATCTTCATGTCCGGTGGCGAGCTCTCGCGGACGATCGGCCCACTGATCATCACTGGCGCGATTGCCCTGTTCACCCTGCGCGGCTCGTTCGTCGTCGCCATCTTCGGCATCGTCGCGTCGGTGTTGCTCTACTTCACGCTCGACACAAGCGGAGCCGAGGCGTCGCGCCGCGATCGGACGCAGCCGGGCTTCGGCGCGTTGTTCCGTTCGCGCCGCCGGGCCGTCTCGGCGATCCTGGCCTTCTCGATCATGATTGGCATTATCACGACGCCGTTCAACTTCTTCCTCGTCGAATTCCTGATTCAGCGTGGGAGGGGCGAGTGGTACGGCGGCTTCGCGCTCTCGACGCTCTTCGCGGCCGGGATCGTCGGCGCGCTCGTGTTCGGCAGCCCCTCCGACCGGTTCGGCCGGCGGGAGGTGCTCGGCGCGCTCGTCCTCGTCGCTCCGGCGCTGATGGCGCTCTACCTCTGGCTCGAGAACGGCAGCTGGCAGGTACTGGCTATCCTGGCGCTGGCCGGGGCGATCATGATGGCCCCGCGGACGATCATCCTGGCGATGGCGGCCGAGGTCGTGCCAGAGGCGCGCGGGCCGATGGCCGGTATGCTGCTGGCGCTCGGCTTCGTCTCGCAGAGTATCGCCGCGCTGGGCTTCGGCGCGCTCTCCGACGCGATCGGGATCGGCAACGCGTACTGGTTCGTGCCGTTCGCCGCCCTCCTCTGCCTGCCCTGTGCCGCGCTCATGCCGCGAAGCTAGTCTCCCGATGGATTCCCGCGTGCTGGTCGAGCTGAAGATGGAGCTGGAGTTCGGCGTCGGCCCGGTGGGCGATCGTCTGCCCCTGGCGACGAACGCGCAGGACGACCAGCCGCTGGTGCTGGTGAGCCGCGTGGACGATGGCGATCTCCTGTATCTGCGTGAGGACATCCCGGCGCGGGTCCAACGCCAGCTCCGTGATGTCGGCGCTGCGTCCTGCTTCGAGGACGAGGCCCGGGTTCGCGCGATCCTCGACACGGCGATACCTTGTCGCATCGTACGATGCATCCGCTGGTACACAGTCGCGCGCCGCCCCGACCGGGCGGAGTATTTCGACGTGATCCGCCGCGGCGATCGCTTCGTCATCGTCATCGACGGCCGGGAGGTCGCCTGGACTGAGACGGACTGGGAGAATGACCGGGCCGCCGAGGTCTCCGTCGAGACACTGGAGGGCTATCGGCGGCGTGGATTCGCTCGTCAGGTCACCGCCGCCTGGGCGGCCGCGATGCTGGACGCCGGAAAGGTCGGCTTCTACAGCCACCGAATGACCAACGACGCATCGCGCGCCGTCGCGGTCAGCCTCGGCTTGACGCACCTCTCCGACGAGGTCGAGTACATCTGAGGCGCACTCAGTCCAGCGGCGGCCGGGGCTGCTGCCACGGGAAGTGGTCCTCCCACGCGGCCGCGGCGCGCAGGACCGTCGCATCGGCGTGCCAGCGGCCGACGAACTGCAGCGCGACCGGCAGGCCGTCGGCGGCGAAGCCGCAGGGGATCGTGGCGGCCGGCTGTCCGGTGACGTTGAACGGGTAGGTGAAGGCGGTCCAGCCGAGGTAGGTCGTCGGCGTCCCGTCAATCGCGCCCGGCTGGTCGTCACCGGCCGGGAACGCGGTTACTGGCAGTTGGGGCGTCACCAGCAGGTCGTAGTCCTCCATGACCTTCCGCATCCCGTCGTACCAGGCGTTGCGCTGGACGCCGGCCGCGTACACGTCCACGCCGGAGAGCGCTCGTCCCCGCTCGATGATCGGGAGGCGCCCTGGGTCGATAAGTTCCTTGACTCGCTCGAAATCTTCCCGGTGCGTGCCGGCCTGGGCCACAGCCCAGAGCGTGTCGACGATCGGCCAGGGGTCGGGCAGGTCGAGCCGGACCTCCTCGACGTGGCAGCCGAGCTCGGCGAGCTTTCCGGCAGCGGCCGTCGTCAGGTTGCGCACCTCGGGGTCGATCGGCGCGAAGCCGAGGTCGGGTGACCAGGCGACGCGCAACCCGGCGACGCCGCCTTCGCAGGCTGCCAGATAGTCCTCATCGAGCGGCCAGGTGGACCGGTCGCGCGGGTCGGCCCCGGCAGTCACGTTCATCAGCAGCGCCGCGTCGCGGACGGTGCGCGTGATCGGCCCCATGTGGGCCAGTCCCTCGATCGAGCTAGGCGGGTAGTAGGGCACGCGGCCATAGGACGGCTTCAGCCCGAAGACACCGCAGAACCCGGCCGGGATGCGGATCGACCCTGCCCCGTCCGTGCCGGAGGCCAACTGTCCGAGGCCGGCCGCGACCGCCGCGGCAGCGCCGCCGCTCGACCCCCCGGCCGTCCGGCCATGCTTCCAGGGGTTGTGTGTCGGCCCCACGACCCGATTGCCCGAGTCTCCCTTCCAGCCGAGCTCGGGCGTGTTCGTCTTGCCGAGCATGACCGCGCCGGCTGCGTACACCCGTTCGACGAACGGCGCGTCCTCGTCCGGCACCCAGTCGGCGTAGAGCAGTGAGCCGCGCGTCGTGCGGATGCCCTTCGTCGGCGTGATGTCCTTGATCGATGTCGGGATACCGGCGAGGAGGCCAACCTCCTCGCCGCGTGCGTAGGCCGCCTCGGCGGCGCGGGCATCGTCCAGCGCGCGGTCAGCAGTAACGGTGACGTAGGCATTCAGTGTCGGGTTCAGCCGCTCGATCCGCTCAAGGATCGCGCGCGTCACCTCGACCGGCGAGAATTCTTTGCGCCGGTACGCTCCGAGCAGCTCTGTCGCCGGCATGTAGCACAGATCGGTCGCGTCCATCCCGCCCCTCCCGCCTCAACCCCGGTCGGAAGTACGGTAGCATGGATGCGAGCGCTTCGGCGATAGAGTGTCGTTTCACGGATTGCCGTGGTCCGGCGCCGCGGGCGACATCCCTTCCCAGCGACCGCGTTCGGGCAGATCGTCGTCGTTGCGCGGTGTCCTCTTCGGCGTGTCATGAACGGACGGCCGATCGTGAGCGGGTCCCTCCGCGATTCTCCCTCAGCGCCAGGGGCGAGTGACGCGCTGTTAATCAGCGAAATCTACGAAGTCCTGGCGGAATCACGCCCGTTTGGCGAGGTGGCGGCCGCGATCTGCTCGAAGGTCTGCGAGCTTCTTGGCTATCAGTCGAGCGCGATCCTGCTCGAGCACAAACAGAGCGACTATCTGGAGATCGAGGGCGCGGCGGGTCTGTCGTCGAGCTACGTCGAGGCGGTAAACTCCCGCTTCATGGTCAGGATCACCGACCCCCTGCTCGGCGAGGGGCCGTCCAGCGAGGCTGCTCGGACTGGGCGGCCGGTCGCGATCAACGACATCGAGCGTGACGAGCGCTTCCGCCGCTGGCGCACGCTCGCCCGAGGCCAAGGCATCCGCTCGCTCATCTGCCTTCCCCTCCGCTCGAACGGCAAGACGATCGGTACGCTGAATTGCTACCGGGATCACCCGTACGACTATGGCGACGCCGATGTGAACGTGTTGTCCACCGTCGCTGCCCAGACCGCTATCGCGATCGAGATCGCGCGTCTGCTCCAGGAGCAGCAGGCAACGATCGGCCACCTCGCAGTGGCGACTCGGGATCTGGAAGAGCAGCGGCAGCTGCTCGAGCGCGGCGATCAGGGTATCGGTCGT
>DAOKZM010000233.1:0-5398 GCA_035325665.1 Thermomicrobiales bacterium
GCCGCGCCGTGGGTGCTGCCGTACATCGCCGAGCTGATCGGTCTGCACGGCCTGCCGGGGACCGAGAGCTTCGGGATGACGCCGCGCGCCGAGGTGGCGAACACGATCGGCTACCGGCGTCGCAAGGGCACCGCCGCTGTCCTCGAGCAACTGGCCCGCGACGTCACCGGCTGGCCGGCGCGGGCGGTCGAGTACTTCGAGCTGCTGGCCGGCACGCAGCACATGAACCACGTCCGGCCCGGTAACCAGAGCGTCGTCAACATCCGCGACGCCGGCCGGCTGGAGTGGGCCGATACGCCGTTCGAGCGCCTCGACGGGCAGGCCGACCTGGCACACCTGCTGGACGTCTGGCGCATCGCCAGCCGGCGCGGGCGCTACAACATTCCAAACGTCGGCATCCACCTCTGGCGGCTGGAGCCGTACCCGCTGACCCAGTCTCCGGCCGTCCCGGCCGAGGCCGGCGACGCGAGCCGGTTCTTCATGAGCCCGCTCGGCGCCAACACGCGGCTCTTCACGCTGCCGCTCACCGAGGACGAGATCAGTCATCTGGCCGAGCCGGTCAACGTCCCGCTGCCGATCAGCCGGCGGATGCTCGCCGGCGCGGTCGCGACCTACGTCGGCCCCGGCCTGAGCCTGCGGATCGACGGGGTCGATCCGGACCAGGTCCTGTCCTGCGACCTCAGCGACATCGTCGATGGCGGCGGCGCGGTCGTCGGCTGGGCGCACACGCCGCCGCCGGCTGGCCGCGTGGCGGTGGACCCGCTGCTGGGCCGGATCGCCTTCGCCGGGGGCCAGCCCGAGCCGCCGCTGGTCAGCTACCACTACGGGTTCAGCGCCCCGATCGGCGGCGGCGAGTACGAGCGCGTCGGCTCGTTCGACGACATCGTCGGGCCGCTGGAGCGTGTGTCGCAGCTCGACCCGCTCGCGCCGCACGCCACGATCGCCGACGGGCTGGCCGCGCTCGGCATGGACAGCGGCACAGTCGAGATCGACGACAGCGGGCGTTACGACGAAGGCGCGCTGACGATCACCGTCAACAGCCGCCAGGTCGAGCTGCGCGCCGCGACCAAGAGCCGGCCAACGCTGATCCTGGGAGACGAGCTGGCCATCGACGGCGACGAGGAGAGCGAGCTGACGATCAACGGCCTACTGATCGTCGGCGGCGCGCTGCGGGTCACCGGCCTGCGGCGGCTGCGGCTGCGCCACTGCACGCTTGTGCCGGGAGGCGCCGTCACGGTCGATGGCGAGCCGGAACAGCCCGGCGCGGTCAGCCTA
Source organism: Thermomicrobiales bacterium (assembly GCA_035325665.1). Lineage (GTDB taxonomy): Bacteria > Chloroflexota > Chloroflexia > Thermomicrobiales > CFX8 > JAMLIA01. The sequence continues at coordinate 1,276 of DAOKZM010000233.1, forward strand.
TTCGTCGACTCTCCCGAGACCGAGGTCGAGCTGGACTCCTGCATCGTCGGTGGCCTGCGCGTCCACGTCGACGCGACGCTCCGCGCGGCGCGTTCGATCGTCGATGCGGGCGAGGAGGGGGTCGCCTACGCCTCGGAGGACGGCGCGGCCGGCGGCGGGCAGCTTCGGCTGGAGGAGTGCACCGTCCTCGGCAAGGTGCACGCGCGAATCATCGATCTGGCGTCGAACTCGATCTTCCTGGCGCGCGTCGGTGAAGCGGACGACCCGGTCCGCTGGCCCGGACCGGTCCTGGCCGATCGCAAGCAGGAGGGCTGCGTGCGCTTCTCGTATCTTCCGGCCGGCTCGCGGACGCCACGGCGTCACCGCTGCCAGCCGGAGCGGGACGCCGACGCGGCCAGGCTGCGCCCGGTGCTGACCTCATCGCGCTACGCCGATCCCGGCTATTGCCAGCTCGATCGCCGCACTCCCGACGAGGTCTGGCGCGGGGCGGATGACGAGTCCGAGATGGGCGTCTTTCATGATCTGTTCCAGCCCCAGCGCGAGGACTACCTCACACGGCGGCTGGAGGACTACCTTCGATTCGGCCTGGAGGCGGGGATCTTCTTCGCGTCCTGAGTTCCGTTGGCGAGGAGACGACGATGAAGGGTGATTTCAGCCGCCGGACGTTCGATCCGGCCGATCACTATAGCGCGGTCCTCCAAGAGCAGGGTCGGATGCTGACCGACGCCGACCTCGAGGAGGAGCATCGCATCCTCGCGCACCGCATCGAGACCGAGGCGCTCGACCTGATCGGCGGCTGCGGCGGGCCGATCGGCGACGCCGGGTTCGAGATCACGCCGTCGGCCGGCCAGATCGCCATCGGCGCCGGCCGCTACTACGTCGATGGCATCCTGGTCGAGAACGACCCGCAGGACGGCGCCCCCGTCCTCTTCACCGCGCAGCCCCACCGGCCCGACGCCGCCTGGCCGCCGGCCGCGCCCGATGACGGGCAGCCGGGACGGCGGCTGGTCTACCTCGACGTCTGGCGCCGCCTGATCACCGCGCTGGACGATCCGTCGATCCGCGAGGTCGCTCTCGGCGGCCCGACGACGGCGGCCCGCGAGCAGACCGTCTGGCAGGTCCGCACGGCGCAAGTCGGTGACGCGACGACCTGTCTCGACCCGCTGCCGGACATGGGCGCGACGACCGGCGAGCTGGCTGCCCAGGCCGATCCCGAGGCGGCTACGACCGACCCGTGCGAGGCGCCGCCGACCGCCGGGTTCAAGGGCCTGGAGAACCAGCTCTACCGCGTCGAGGTCCACGATCCCGGCGACGCCTACGACCTGACCGTCGCGCCGGACACTACCGCGATCACCGGCTTCCCGGCCGGAACGACCGATCAGGTGACGGTCGCGGCGATCGGAGACCTCGCGGTTGGCGACGCCGTCGAGGTCTACGCGCAGGCGACCCCGCTGGCCTCCACCTTCGCCCACATCACCGACATCACCGGCGACACGCTCACGCTCAGCGCCGACCTGGTTGGCTTCTCGACCGACGACAACCCGTTCCTGCGGCGCGTCGCGGCGACCTTCGTCTGGTCGCGCGACAACGGCAGCGTCGTGACGACGATCACGCGCATCGACGGCGTCGAAATCACGGTGCGCGACCTGGGCCGCGACGACGTGCTCGGCTTCGCGCCGGGCCAGTGGGTCGAGATCAGCGACGACCGCAACGAGCTGGAGATGCGGCCCGGCCAGCTCGCCCGGATCGACGCGATCGACCAGGTGCGGCGGGTCGTGACGTTGGCGACGCCGGCCGGACAGCTCGACCCGGGCGCGGCCGACGGCTCGGGGGTCGACCCCGCATTGCACCCGAAGCTGCGCCGCTGGGACGGGGCCGGCGCGGTCCGGTTCAACGCCGTCGCCCCGGCCGGTGACTGGATCCATCTGGAGGACGGCGTCCAGGTACGGTTCACCAACGGCCGCTACCGCACCGGCGACTACTGGTATTTCCCGGCCCGCACGGCGACGATCGACCCGACGCTCGGCAACATCGAGTGGCCGCGCGACGGCGCCGGCGATCCAGAGCTGCTGCCGCCCCACGGCGTGGAGCATCACTACTGCCCGCTGACGATGGTGGACCTGGCCGCGGATGGCGACGGTGGTCTGGCCGTCGATGCGGTCACTGACTGCCGCGACCTCTTTCCACCGGTCACCGAGCTGACCAATCTGCTCTACGTCGGCGGCGACGGGCAGGAGGGTCTGCCGGACCCGGCCGACCCCGGCAGCCGCAGCGTGGGCCTCGACGCGCCGTTGCAGGTCCGGGTAGCGAACGGTTCGCATCCGGTGGCTGGAGTGCCGGTCCGGTTCACGATCGCCACCGGTAACGGCCGCCTCCAGGGTGGCATGACCAAGACGGTCGACGTCGCGACCGACGCCAACGGCATCGCCACCTGCGCCTGGCAACTGGACGGCTCGACGCCGGCCCAGACGTGCGACGCGCGGCTGCTCGACGTGGCCGGCAACCCGTTCGCCCACCAGGTCGTCAACTTCCACGCCACGCTGAGCACCGCCGCCCGCGTCGCCTACGACCCGAGTGCTTGCGCCAACCTGGCTGGAGTCAAGACTGTCCAGGAGGCGATCGACCGCCTCTGCGGGCTGGGTGGCGGTGGCGGTCGGTGCTGCTGTGTCGTGATCGGGCCGGGAGGCGACTTCGACGACATCCAGACGGCCATCCAGGCGTTGCTGGAGCGCGGGGAGCGAGCCCTCTGCCTGTGCCTGCTCCCCGGCGACCACGCCCTTCCGGGCCTGAACCTCGTGTCCGACGAGCCGGAGCGACCCTGGAGCCTCCGGATCGGCGGCTGCGGCCCCGGCACGCGCCTCGACGTGCAGGACGACCTGCGCGTGACTGGCCTGGCCGGTTTCGCGCTGCGCGACCTCGACATCGAGGTCCGCGTCGGCGCGACCATCGACGCGCGGCAGTGCCGCGAGGTCGAGGTCAGCGGCTGCCGCATCTCCGGCCTCCCGCCGGAGGTCGGGCTCGTGCGCATCCGCGCCGCGTCGCGCGTCCGCGTCGGACACTCGGTCTTCGAATCGTTCATCGAGCCGAACCTCGACGGGGCGGTCCGCTTCTTCGACGGGCTGAATGATCTGCAGGAGCTGTACACGCGGCACGAATGGCGCCTGTTCGACCGCCTGGCCCGCCGGGTGGCGACGGTGCTGTCTCGCCGCGACCCCGGCGAGCGCCGCAACCTGGCCGGCAACCTCCGCGGCCGGCTCGACGGCTTCAGCGGATTCCTCAGCAGCGGCGAGGAGGCAGCCTACGTGCGGCTGATCGAGGCGCTGTTGCTGGCGGATGTAGACGCGCTGGCGTTGTTCGACCACCTTCTCACGATTCGCCTGGCGGTGCTGCGCACCGACCCCGGCATCGCGCTCGAGATCGGCGAACTGCTCGACGGGCCGGGGCGTGGGTTCAGCGCCGGTGGAACCCGCGACGGCGCGGCGGTGATCGAGGCGAACGATATCGTCGGGCTACTCAGCCTCTACGGCGTCGCCGACCCGGGGCAGGAGTTCAACGTCGATCACATCCAGCGCCTCGACCAGGCGCTGCGGCGGCGCTCCGTCCGGCTCGGCGGCAACGATCTGGCCCTGCACGTGTACGACAACCGCCTGACGCGGCTGGTCGTGGCGGGCGAGCTCGTCGCCACACTCCGGCAGCTTAGCCTCGACCTGGAGGGCCGGATCGATGAGCTGATCGCGAGCCTGCACTGCACCGACAACGTCATCGACGGCGCGGGCAACTTCATCGTCGGCCACCACGTCTCGCTGGCGTCGAACGACTTCACCCTCGCCGCGGCGCGCGGGCTGGAGGACCGCAGCAATCCCAACGCTGTGCCGCTGAACCTGGTCATCGGCGATACCGGCATCTACACCGGCAACCATGGCCAGCCGGCGAACGTGGCCGGCGCGGCGGCAAACCTGGTGCGGATCGCCGACATCACCCGCGCCAGCGCCCTGGCCGCCAACCTAGAGATCGACTTCGTGTAGTGCGGACGGCCCCGTCAGCTCGCGTCGATCTGGTAGCCGAGCCGGATCTTGCCGACCTCGAAGGTGGGCAGCCGGGCCGGGTGGCGGCCGACGCCGAG
>DAOKZM010000233.1:5408-5684 GCA_035325665.1 Thermomicrobiales bacterium
GGTTCGTGTAGTTCGCCTGGTAGTAGCCGAGCTGGTCGTCGGGCTTCACCTTCAGGTAGCCGGCCAGCAGCCCGACCGTCTCCTGCGCCGCCCGCAGCAGCGTGCCGTAGGCCGGCGCGACCGCGCTGACCGCCGTCGTCGCGATGTCGGCCAGCTTCGTGTAGCGCTCGTCGGCCATCGCCTGGCCGATCGCCGCGCCGACGCCGCGGAGGTCCTGGTTGCTGCGCACCACCAGCAGGCAGAACGACAGCGCCCGCGGCAGCTGACCCTCGCGCA
>DAOKZM010000234.1:0-5059 GCA_035325665.1 Thermomicrobiales bacterium
CCACACCCCATCGCGATGTCATTATGTTTGGTTCATTGGTCGCTCGCGCAGTGGTGGCGGACAAGCTGGTCCGGCGTCGTCTGCCCCACGCTGGCCCGGCTCGTGCAATGATGCGGACTCGAGCGACGGGGGTTCGCTCATAGATGCCGGATTGCCCGTTCCAGTAACTCAGTCGTGCCGGCAACACGAAACGGACGGGACCACGCGGTCCCGCCCGTCTACGACCGTGTGATTATGGCAAGTTCCGTCAGTCTCCCCGCTCGACGTAGACCGGGACGGATTCCGGCTCGGCCCCATGCGGCATCAGGTCGAGGTCCTCGACCGGGTGGGCGGCGACGACCTCGTCGCTGATCAGCTTCCAACTGACGACGGCCGCGACCATTACCACCGCGACCGAGACGACGATCGCGCGGTCCATGCCGACCATGAAGGCATTGCTCGACACCTCACGGAGCGTGCTGGCAACGCCGGCCGGCACGCCCGGAAAGAGCGACTGGTCCTGGATGACCCGACCGCCGTAGCTCATTCCGCCGCCGAGGACGTCGAGCACCGGCGCCAGCGGCCCGGCGTCCGGGCTGCTCTTGAGCGCCCGCACCTGGGAGTCGGTGCTGAAGTAGTCCTGGTAGGCGCGGTTCATCACCGTGCCGAGGAGCGCTACGCCGAAGGCGTTGCCGATCTCACGGATCGCGCCGTTGACCGCCGACGCCACGCCGCTCTTGCCGCGCTCGACGCTGTTGAGCACGGCGGTCGTCATCGGAGCGAAGATGAGCGACATACCCAGACCCATGACCAGGTACGAGGGCAGCAGGTCGACGTAGGCGCCGTGGACGTCGGCGCGCATGAACAGCAGCGTGCCGATTCCGGCGACGATCATGCCGGCCGCCAGCAACTTCGACGCGCCGATCCGGCTGACCATGACGCCCGAGACCGGCGAGCAGACCATCATCACCGCGACCATCGGCAGCAGCGCCATGCCCGAGCGCACCGGCGAGAAGCCGTGGATGTTCTGCAGGTAGAGCGTGCCGTAGAACGCGATCCCGGCGATCAGGAACGAGATGGCGAACGCGACCAGGTTCGCGCCGGCGAAGGTGGACGAGCGGAAGAACCGCATCGGCACCATCGGCCGCTCGGTCTGCAGCTCGACCAGCACGAAGGCGACCAGCAGCACCGCCGCCACGCCGAGCGCGCCGACGATCAGCGAGTCGCTCCAGCCGCGGTTGCCGGCCTCGATCAGTGCCCAGGTCAACGAGGCGATCGCGCCGGTGACCAGGATCGTGCCTGGCACGTCGGTCGCGACCGTGCCGGACGTGTCGCGCGACTCGCTGACGACGGCCGAGCTGACCAGGAAGGCGATGATGCCGATCGGCACGTTGACGAGGAAGATCCAGTGCCAGCTGGCGTATTGGACGAGCAGGCCGCCGACGACGGGGCCGAGCGCCAGGCCCGACACCGAGACCGCCGACCAGATGCCCAGGGCCTTGCCGCGCTCCTCCGGCGGGAACGCCTCGGAGATGATCGACAGCGACAGCGGCAGGATGAATGCCGCCCCGAGTCCCTGCAGAGCGCGCGCTGTGATCAGCATTTCCACGTTTTGCGAGAGCGCGGCGAGGACCGACGTGGTCGTGAACAGCACGATACCGGCCAAGAACCAGCGCTTGCGGCCGAGCCGGTCGCCGAGCCCACCGGCGGTGATCTGCAGCGAGGCGAAGACGAGGATATAGCCTGAGACGATCCACTGTAGCTGCGTCGTCGTCGCCTCGAGGTCCTTCGAGATCGTCGGAAGAGCGACGTTGACGACCAGGTTATCGAGGATCGCCATGAAGAGGGCGAAGCAGCTCGCGGCCAGCGCGTACCAGCGGGCATTGTGCTCGTTGATCCGGCCAGTCAACTTTCGGGCGCCTCCCATAAACGGCTCCGTTCGTTGAGCGTCCGACGCGACTCCTTCGTCGCGGGCCGCTAACGATATCGGTTCGCCGCTGCCATGTGCCTGTCCGTCTGGCCAGCAGTTCGACTGGCCTCCGGTCGAGATACCGGGCTGGTTCACACAACCGTCACAGGTTCGTCACGTCCGTGCCACAGCGGTCAGCGACACTTGGTTCGGGCGGCAATGGGGGCCGCCCATGCACGCTACCGACAGGGGGTAACGAGTGACGAGCGCAACGGCCGTCCCGACGCGCGGAGGCGAGCGAGCGAGTCGCCGGCCGCGGCGACCTCGGGAACGCGCCGCCGACGCGGTGATCCAGGCAGACCGGCTGACCAAGCGCTATGGCGCGGTGACCGCGGTCGATGACGTCAGCTTCGAGGTCCGCCGCGGCGAGATCTTCGGCTTTCTCGGCCCGAACGGCTCCGGGAAGAGCACGACGATCGGTATGCTCCTCGGCCTGGTCGCGCCGACCGCAGGGTCGATCGGGCTGTTCGGCCGCGGTCCGGACGAGCGCGACGCGACGCTACCGCGCGTCGGCGCGATCATCGAATCACCCGCGTTCTATCCGTATCTCTCCGGCCGGCAGAACCTGCTGGCACTGGCGCACCTGCGCCCCGGCGTCAGCGCCCAACGAATCGACGAGGTCATCGAGCTGGTCGGTCTCAGCGGCGCCGCCGACCGGAAGTACTCGACCTACTCGCTCGGCATGAAGCAACGGCTGGGCATCGGCTGGACGCTGCTCCACGACCCGGAGCTGCTCGTCCTCGACGAGCCGACGAACGGACTCGACCCGGCCGGGATGATGGAGGTCCGCCATCTCATCCTGCAGCTGGCGGCCGAGGGCAAGACCATCTTCATCTCCAGCCACCTGCTCAACGAGATCGAGCAGGTCTGCGACCGGGTCGCGATCGTCCAGCGCGGGCGGCTGATCGCCGAGGGTTGGGTCGATGAACTCGTCAACCGCGAGCCACGCCTGCTCGTCGGCGTCGACGCGCCGGAGCGGGCGCGCGATCTTGTCCGCACGATCCTTCCAGCCGCGCAGGTCAACGTCGACGGCGAGACGCTCGTCATCACCGGGGCCGGCGTGCGGCCGGCCGAGCTCAACGCCGCGCTGGTCGGCGTCGGAATCGCGGTGGACGAACTGCACACCGTCCAGAGCTCCCTCGAGGAGGCGTTCCTCGAGCTGACGAATGGCGATGCGGAGGCGCCGGCATGACGGCGACGACAGACGTACCGGTCGCGGCGCGCGCGGCCGGCGCCGGCGGCCAGCCCGGCCTTGGCGCGTTGGTGCGGATGGAGCTGATGAAGCTGCGCTACCGGCCGATGACTTGGGTCGTCTTTGGGCTGATCACGGCGCTGCTGTCGGGCCTGATGTCACTCGGCTACGTCATCACGCGGACAATGGAGCGGCCCCCGGGCATGTCGCTCGACGAGGACGTCAAGAGCTTCCTCTTCCCCGGTGTCTTCCAGGAGGGCTTCAGCATCATCGGCGGCGTCGGCTTCATCCTGCTGGTGGTCATCGCCGCCGCCATCATCGGGTCGGAGTACAGCTGGGGGACGATTCGGGTTCTGGTCGGCTCGGGCGCGCCAAGGTCGCGCCTGCTCGGCGCCACGCTGGTGACCGTCCTGATCGTCACGACGGCGTTGACGCTGGCCGGGGTCGTGGCGTTCAGCCTGACGTCGCTCGGCATCGCTGTCGTCGGCGGGCATCCGATCGACACGAGCTGGCTCGACGGCGGGGCGGTCGTCGATCTGATCCTGATGGTCGGCCGGACGATCTTTACGCTGCTTGTGCCGGCGCTGCTCGCCTTCACCGTCGCCATCCTGAGCCGCTCGCTCGCCGCCGGAATCGCGGTCGGCATCGGCGTCACAATCTTCGAGTCGATCGTCGTGAGTCTGCTGAACATGATCGGCGGCATCGGCGAGACCATCGCCGACCTGCTGCTCACACCGAACATCCAGGCCATCAGCGAGCTGAACGGGATCGGCGAGCGGACCTGGACGACGGATGGGCTACCCGGCCCGTGGCGTGCCGCGGCGCTGCTGACGATCTACATGGCCGCGATGGTGGCCGCCTGCTTCGTGACCTTCCGACGCCGAGACATCGCGTCCGGCGGCTGATTCACGCATCTCTCGGCCCCTACTCTCCCCCACCAGCCGGCGGTCGCCCCACGACCGCCGGCTCCCCACCTTCGCCAGCCGCTCCACCATGTCACCGTTTCGTCACATCTCCGACATATCGCCGCCGCAGACGCGCCGTACGATGGAGATGTCATCGAGACACCGCCGGACGACGCGAGTCCGGCGCAGCCACAACGACGTGGAAGGCAGGACATCATGGACCGGACGATGACGCTGACCGCCAGCACGCGCCACATCCCGCACGGCAGGATCGGCACGAGCCGGTCTGAGGCCGGGGCACGACGGCGTGCCACCAAGAGTGTCCTGCGCGAGATCGGCGACGCCGGCCGCTGGCTCCTGCTGGCGGCCGCGGCGCCGGAACTCCTGATCGAGGAGGAGCGCGCGTTGGCGCGGGAGATCGCCGCCGATGGCCGCGGGCATCGCTAGCTATACTCCGGAGGCGGGCTCCGACCGGCGGTGGCCCGGATGCTCGCGGGGGTATATGGCCAACATCGTCGTCGTCGAGGACGAGCCGGAGATCGCAGCGATCGTCGCGAGCGCGCTGCGCGAGGAGGGCCACGCCGTCGAGCTCCTGCACGACGGGCGGGCCGCCGCCACGCGCCTGCTCGATCCCGCCTACCCCGAGCCGGACCTGATCGTGCTCGACCTGATGCTGCCGGGCATCGACGGGCTGGAGATCACCCGCCGGGTACGCCAGAGCCGGATCACGCCGATCCTGATGCTGACTGCCAAGCCGACCGAGCTCGCCCGCGTCCTCGGCCTCGAGCTCGGCGCCGCCGACTACCTGACCAAGCCGTTCTCGATCCGCGAGCTGCAGGCCCGCGTCGGCGCGCTGCTGCGGCGGGTCGAGATGCTGCGCGCGCGCTCGACGATCGACGCGGACGACCGGCGCGCGATCGACGATGCCGGCCTGTGGATCGACCCGGTCAGCCGCGAGGTGCGGGTGGACGACGAGCCGGTCAACCTGACGGCGCGGGAGTTCGACCTTCTCTA
>DAOKZM010000234.1:5069-5409 GCA_035325665.1 Thermomicrobiales bacterium
CCTCCAACCCTGCCCGCGCGTTCAGCCGCGACTACTTGCTCGACCGGCTCTGGGACGACGACTTCGCCGGCTTCGACCGCACGGTCGACACCCACATCCTGCGCCTGCGCCGCAAGCTCGGACCGGCTGCCGACCGAATCGCGACTCTTTGGGGCGTCGGCTACAAGTACGACCCGCCGGCCGGCCGATGAGGCGTCCTGCTCACCGTCCGCACCGATGAACGTCGTGACGGCCCCGTTTCGCCTGCTCGGCTGGCCCTTCCGTCTCTACCGGCGGCGCATCGGCATCCAGCTGATCGTCTCACATGTGCTGGTGGTGCTGCTGACGGCGCTGATCGTCG
>DAOKZM010000234.1:5419-5669 GCA_035325665.1 Thermomicrobiales bacterium
CCCGCCCGACTTCTCGACCGCGTCCACCGCCGAGTCGGCGGCGGCGCTACTCGCCGGTCACCCACTGGCCACCCAGCTCGCCGATGGCGCCGCCAGCCTCGACGACGCCCAGCGCCGCGAGCTCGAGCAGGTCGTCTTCGGATTCATCTACGACAGCCCGTCGCCGACCGACCTGTCGCTGACGCTGTCCGACATCGACGCGATACTCGTCACCGACCCCAGGGGGATCGTCGCGGTAAGCTCGGACCCG
>DAOKZM010000235.1:0-5039 GCA_035325665.1 Thermomicrobiales bacterium
CGCGCTTGATGACCCGCGCTAGGCCGCCGCCCGCCCGCCGCAGGAGAGTGCCGAGCGAACTCTCCATCAGCTCCTCAAGCTCCGCCTCCAGTTCGGCGATCTCCACCTCGCGCTCGGTTAGCCGCGCCCGCATCGTCCGCGTGTCACGGGTCATCTCGCCCGCGTCCGCCTTGGACCAGATCGTCAGCAGCCGCCGCAGCTGCTCAATGTCGCCGGCCTCGTTGGCCGCGTTCGCCAGCCGCATCACCGCCTCGCGCCGCGCCCTGTCCGCGCTGTCGCGGGCCAGGTCGGGGTGGATCAGCCGCGCCAGCGCCCGGTAGAGCTGGCGCAGGTTCTCATCGGCGTTCTGTCGCGGTGTCCGGGTCACGATCGTGCCGGTCCGCTCCTCGCGGTGCTGTCGCCACTCGGCCCAAAACTGCGCCTCCTCAGCGCGCTCCGTCTGCTCCTCGTGGTCGAGCTCGTGGTCGGACAGCGCCCGGCTGGCGAACGTCAGCCGCTCCAGCCGCGCCTCAAGCCGCTGGATCTCGGCGCCGATCCGCTCGACGTCGCGCCGCAGCAGCCCGATCCGCTCGTCGATCTGCACGCGCAGCCGCTGCTGCCCCGCCTGCTCGGCGGTGATCAGCTCGCGGAGGTGTGCGATCCGGTTGTTGCGCCGAGCGATCTCGATGTCCAGTCGGACGCGATCGAGCTCGTCCAGCAGTGCCGGCAGGCGGGCGCTAGCGCCGTGTGAGGCTATCTCGTCGTTCACCACTAGTTCACGCTGCTTGTCAACCGCGTTGCGATGCTCCCGCCGGCCACGATCCCCAGCATGCGCTGGCCGGATCGACGGGGCCGGAAAATAGGCGTCCTGTCATTCTACCGGCTCGGTAGCCCGGCGTACCAACGGCGAGCGATCCCTATAATCTCAATCGAAGCGATGAGGACGACAGTGACAGACGCCGACCGCGCCGCGACAAGGTACCGCTACTCCGCCTGGGACGGCGCCCAGGACGTCGCCGCCATCCCCGCCGCCGAGATCCTCAGCGCACTGACCGACGAGCTGCTCTCCGGCAACATCGACCAGGCGCTCGACAAGGCGCTGCACCGCGGCCTGGCGTCCGGAGACCTCGAAGCGCTCGGTCTCGACGACCTCCGCGAGCTGCTGCGCCAGCAGCGTCGGGAGCTGCTGGAAGCCATCGCCGACGACCCCGACCTCCAGCGCCTCGTCGACCAGCTCAAGCAGGGCGGCGCCCAGTCACTCGACGCCGACCTCAGCCGCTTGCTCGACGCGCTGACCGCCAACGCCGGCACGGCCGCGCGGATGATCTCCGGCCTCGACGCCGAGCAGCGCTTCCCGCTCGACGCCGCGCTCCGTGAGCGCCTTGCCGACTCCAGCCGCCAGCTCGACTCCGACGACGTCAACCTGTCGATGGGCGGTCCCGGCCAGGGCCTCCTCACCCAACTCGCCCAACTGAGCGCGCTCGACGACCTCGAGCAGCAGGTGCGCCGCGTCCGCCGCGTCGACGACGTCGCCCAGGTCGACGAGGCGCTCGTCCGCGATGTCCTTGGCGACCGCGCTGCCGATGGCTTCGCCCGCCTGGCCGCCAGCCTGCAATCGTTCTCCGACTCCGGCTACCTGCGCGGCAAGCCCGGCAAGCGCCAGCTCTCCGCCCGCGCCCTCCAGCTCATCGGCGACGAGCTACTGGCCCGCACGCTGGAACGCATCAACTCCCGCCGCTCCGGCGACCGCACCGTCCGCGGCGCCACCGGCCAGCATGAGCTCACCGGCGCCAGCCGCCCCTACGAGTTCGGTGACGCCTTGACGCTCGACCTCGGCTCGACCGTCATGCGCGCCGTCCGGCGCGGCGCCGGCCTGCCGGTCCGGCTCAGCGCCACCGACTTCACCGTCTTCGAGCGCGAGGAGGCCTCTCGCGCCGCGACGATGCTGGCCGTCGACCTCAGCCGCTCGATGGGCGAGCGCGGCTACCTGCTGGCCGCCAAGCAGCTCGCCCTCGGCTTGACCAGCCTCGTCCGCCGCCGCTACCCGCGCGACGAGCTGCTGCTGGCCGGCTTCTCCGACACCGCCCGCCAGCTGACGATGTCCGAGCTGCCCGCCCTCGGCTGGGACCGCTACGGTATGGGCACCAACATCCAGGACGCCCTGCGCCTTGCCCGCACCGCGCTGGGCGCGCACCGCGGCATGCAGCGCACCCTCGTCCTGCTCACCGACGGCGAGCCGACCGCCCACCGCGACCTCGAGGGCCGCGTTCACTTCCACCAGCCGCCCGTCCCCGAGGCGCTCACCGCGACCTACGCCGAGGCCCACCGGCTGCGCCGGGACGGCATCGACCTCGTCGTCTGCGTCCTCTCGCACTACTTCCAGGTCGTCCGCTTCGCCGAGGAGCTCGCCCGCCGGGCCGGCGGCGACCTGATCGTCACCTCCCCCGACGACCTCGCCGAAGCCCTCACCCTCCGCTTCGGCCGCCGCTGACCGCACCCCGTGTACAATCCCCACCAGTTCCCCTTGGGGGCGGATCGGGCCCGGTGGCTCGCGCGGTCTTCAAAACCGTTGTGGGGGGTGACGAGCCTCCCAGGTGGGTTCGACTCCCATGCGCCCTCGCCAAACGTTTTCCGCGTCCACATAGCAATACTCAACTGTCAAGACGGGCAGCCGCCTAACGAAGGCGGCGTTGGACGACCTCCATTGACAGTAACCGGGAAAGAACCATGCCTCACGCGCCAAGGATGCGCCGATCGTCTGGCGCGCCGTGTGGCAGATCGTACCGGCGCTCGGCATGCGCCGCGGTCGCGACGCCGGTTCGTGGTCGATGAGCTTCGCGGTGACAAGGCGCAGGGACGACGGAGGACCCGCCAGCGCCCGATCACAGACCCGTAGACCTCGCTCTATGCTCAATGTGCATGGGGCATCTGTCGCCATCGCACGCCCGGGGCAGTACCCGGGGCAGCATAGGTGCGCACGAACCGCCGAACGAGAGCGGCAGTCATTTCCCAGCGTGTGACGACTCATGGCCATGAACGGGGAAACCGTCCTCCACTATCGTGGCGTCAGCCTCGCTGGCTACACCCAGCGTGATTGCGAGTGTCGTCGCATGCATGCCTTTGCGTCGTCGACATCAGGGCTGCTTTTGCGAGGCTCGTCATCGCCCGGAAACAGTTGGCAATGCGCCATCTCAACAGCAATACTTCGGGCGCCAGGGCAGGCGGGCCCCCACGCCGCGAATCGCGGTTCCAGCGTAGTGGAGCGGAACATTGGAGCTTCGTTACTATCTCGGTATTCTGCAACGACGATGGTGGATTCTCGTTCTCGGGATCGTCATTCTGGGAGTGCCAGTGTATGCCTACACGGACTCTCAGCCGCGAACCTACCGTGCGTCAGCGACGATCTTCGTGAATCAGTCTGCCGCGCCCAACGCGATCACCTACAGCGATGCCCTCCTTAATCAGCAGCTCGTGAAGACCTATAGCCGCATGGCAACCGAGCCGGTCGTGATCGACGAGGTGCGCTCGCGGCTGAACCTGAGCATGTCGACGTCCGAGGTGGCGGCGATGGTGAGCGCCGACCCGGTTCGCGATACCCAGTTGATCCAGATCGCGGCCGTCGGCCGCTCGCCGCAGCTGATCACCGATATCGCGAACGCGACCGCCGAGACGTTCATCGACCAGCAGACGGTGTATCTCCCCGAAGATCAGCAGGGCAACGCGCTTCGCGTGGCCCAGCCGGCGCTGACGCCGACCGACCCGATCGGCCCGATGCCACTTCGCAACGGGCTGCTCGCGGCGTTTCTGGGTCTGTTGATCGCGGCTGGGCTGGTCTGGCTGCTGGAGTACCTGGACGACACGATCAAGACGCCCGAGAGCCTGGAGCAGAGCACCGGCCTGGCCACGCTCGGGGTCGTCCCCAAGCATGGCGCCAAGGATTCGATCGAGGCGCATGCGCTGGTCAGCTCCCGGAAGGGGAACCCAGCCACGGAGGCGTATCGTCTGGTCCGGACGAATCTGGAGTTCGCCAGCGTCGACCACGAACTCCGCTCCATTCTGGTCACCAGCACCAGCAGTGGCGATGGCAAGACGACCGTCGCCGCAAACATGGCCACGATCCTCGCGCAGGCCAATCGGAGCGTGATCCTGGTCGATGCCGACCTACGCCGGCCGACGCTGCACACGATCTTCGGGACGAGCAACGCCGTGGGTCTGAGCAGCCTGCTGCTGAATCCGGATGCCAGCCCGCAGAACAACCTCTACGCGACCAAGGCGCCGGGGCTGAGGGTGCTTCCGTCGGGACCGATCCCGCCCAACCCGGCCGAACTGCTCGCCTCGCCGCGCCTGCCAGTGGTGTTGGCGAAGTTGACCGAGCTCGCCGACATCGTGATCGCGGCTGCCTCGATCCGGGCTGCCACGCCGACATCGTGATCTTCGACAGCCCGCCGATCATGGCGGTGGCCGACCCGGTGATCCTCGCCAACCGGGTCGATGGGACGTTGATCGTCGTCGACTCCTCACGGACGCGCGCCGAGGCGCTTCAACGGTCGATCGACCAGATCTCGAAGAGCGGGACGCTGCTGCTGGGAGGCATCCTCAACAAGCTGCCGCGCCGGCACGGCGGCTACTACTCTTACTACTACCAGGGCGCCTACGGCGGTGACTCCAGCTCCGGTGACGAGAGCGATGCCACGCCGCCGCTCCGACGGCCGCGCTTCGCGCGGAGCAGGACGGAGTAACGACCCGACGATAGCGGTCGCCTGAGAGCTACTTCCGCGGCATCTCCTCGATCACGCGTGCGGGAACGCCAACCGCCGTGCAGGCGTCGGGGATATCGGTCACAACCGCTGCGCCAGCGCCGATGGTTGACCAGCTTCCAATCGAGGCGCCCGGAATCGCGACGGAGCCGATACCGACAAGGGCGCCTACCCCAACACGCACTCCGCCGGCCAAGCGAGCCCCCGGAGCGACATGAGCGTATGCGCCAACGACACAGTCGTGGTCGACCGATGCGCCAGTATTCACGATCGCGCCATCCGCGATGATCGTGTCAGGGTTGA
>DAOKZM010000235.1:5049-5668 GCA_035325665.1 Thermomicrobiales bacterium
GATTGCTCCGGCGGCGATGACAACGCCGCGCCCGAGTGTGACCGATCGAGCTACGACCGCCGCCGGATGGATTGCGTTGATCAGGAGATCCGATGCCACAAGACCGAGGCGGTTTGTAATCTCCCGACGAGCCGCGTTGTCTCCAACGCCGATCACCAGACCGTCGGGCGCGTACGAATCGAATGCCGCCATCGCGCCGAGTATTGGGATCCCGAGGCGCGTCTGGCCCCAGAGTGACGAATCGTCGTCGAGGTATCCCGCGACTGAATACCCGCTTGCGAGCAGAATATCCGCAACGACCTTGGCGTGGCCCCCAGCGGCGAGGATCAGGATGCCGCTCATGTCACCGCCTGTGCTCGACGTTGCCCGCTTTGAACGCTCTAGCGGTAGCGTACCCCGACTGTGAGATGCCCTCGCGACGGATGATTGCGCCGACCGTCCGCCAGAGAATCCGCAGGTCCACCGCCAGACTCTGATGGTCGACGTACCAGAGGTCGAGCGCGAACTTCTCCTCCCACGACAGCGCGTTGCGGCCGTTTACCTGCGCCCAGCCCGTGATGCCGGGCCTGGCCTCGTGGCGCCGCGCCTGCTCGGGTGTGTAGCGGCCGAGGTATTCCAG
>DAOKZM010000236.1:0-1561 GCA_035325665.1 Thermomicrobiales bacterium
GACGCTGGTCGCAGACGACGGCCGCATCCTCGTCGTGCCGCTGTCGAGCCTGCCGGCGGGCGTCCGCGACGGGGACGTCCTCGAGGCGTCGTTTGAGCCGCTGCCGGCCGAGACGGAGGCTCGCCGGCGGCGGATAGACGCGCTCCAGGGCAGGTTCTTCGGTGACCGCTGAGTGACGACGATTCGGTATCATCGGGGCGATCGATCCGCACCGACGAGAAGTGAGACGATGTCGCGATCCATCCGTGTTGCCGCGCTCCAGATGACATCCACCGACGACGTCTCCGCAAACCACCGCCAGGCGTCGCAGCTGCTCGAAGCCGCCGCCGCCAACGGCGTCCAGATCGCCTTCCTGCCCGAGACGTGGACCTACATGGGAGCGCAGACCGGGGCGCCTGGCGCCGCCGAGCCGATTCCCGGCCCGACGACCAGCCTACTGTCGTCGGCGGCACGTCGCCACGGGATGGCGATCCACGGCGGGTCGTTCTTCGAGCGCGATCCCTCCGAGCCACGGGTCTTCAACACAACCGTTCTCATCGACGCTGAGGGGGAGATCGTTGCGCGCTACCGGAAGATCCACCTCTTCGACGTCGGGGTCGAGGGTGGCGTCGTCTACCAGGAGTCGGCCAGCGTCGCTCCGGGCGACGAGCCGGTCGTGGCCGAAGTAGCCGGCCTGTCGTTGGGTCTGTCGATCTGCTACGACCTGCGCTTCCCGGAGCTCTACCGGCTGCTCGCGCTCGATGGCGCAGAGCTCATTGCCGTCCCGGCCGCGTTCCACGAGTACACCGGCAAGGACCACTGGGAGGCGCTGCTGCGAGCGCGCGCGATCGAGAACCAGGTGTACGTCGTGGCCGCCCAGGAGTCTGGCCACCACCCCGGCGGCTGGGTTTCCTATGGCCGCTCGATGATCATCGATCCGTGGGGGACGGTGCTGGCCACCGCGCCGGACGGCGCCGGCCTGGCTATCGCCGACTGCGACCTCGCGACGCTCGCGCGTGTCCGGCAGCAGCTGCCGTCGCTCGCCAACCGGAGGCCGGATACCTATCGCCGGGCAGACGATGTCGCTCAGGTTCACTAGCCTCTCCGTGCTGGCGCGCGGTCTTGCTCTGACGTTGGCGCTTCAACTCGCCGCCGGGTGTTCGGGCGACGTTCTCGATCGCGGCAACGATGCGTCGCCGGTCGTCGATGCGACGCCGACGGTCGAGCGCCCGTCGGCGATGCCGATCGTCACCCCGACGGCGGTCGTGCCGACGGCGGAGCCGACCGGAACTGGGGCGGCCGTGCCGGCCGAGCACCCGGACACCTACGTCGTCGTCGAGGGGGATTCGCTCTACGCCATCGCGCTGCGTTTCGGCGTCGACCTCAATGCCCTGATCGAGCTGAACGGGCTGAGCGACCCGAACGACATCATCGTGGGACAAGAGCTGAGGATCCCGCCACGGCCGTAGCGGCGCCGGTCGAGGCGCCCGAACACGGTGTACGGACATGTGACAACGGGGCCGTTGACAGGTATTGGGGGCGCTGGTACACTACCGGCACTAACCCGTGAAACCGCTCACGG
>DAOKZM010000236.1:1571-5662 GCA_035325665.1 Thermomicrobiales bacterium
TAGCACAGACCAAACAGGGCGAAGGAGGTGATGCCCAATCATGAGTAGTCATGGTACAACGGGCGTCGCCTCGGAGGCTGCCAGCTAATCTGGCGCTCTTCGGGGTGATCGCCCAGAAGCCAGAGAAGCCGGCCACATGGCCGGCTTCTTCTTTATCTCCTGACATCGCTCCTCAGCGACCCGACAGTGCGGCCACGACCGGCGCGAACGCATCCATCTGACTGTCCGATACGACGATGTACGAGAAGCCGTATTCCTCGCGACGCTGGACGAGCGCATCGATGATGTCTTCGATCGAACCGATCAACATCGACGGCATCGCCAGTACGTCCGGCGCGTTGTACCCGTCCCAGTTGTGCTGCTCAATGACCATCAACGCGGCTGCGTCGCGGTCGTCGGTCACGATGATCGTCGGGATCATGCTCAGCTCGATCTGCTCGAACCGGCTGCCGGCCCCCTCGCGAATCCAGCTGATCTTCTCCCTCACCGCCTCGCACGTCCGCTCGGCGGCAAGCGGCGCCATCGTCCCGGCGCCGTACGCTGAGGCCAGCACGCCGACGGTGTCGGCAAACCGGCCGGCGAGCCGCAGCATCCGAGGCCGCCCGCCTCCGACCATCAACTGCGGGCGGCGGCGGGCGTCCGTCCGGGGGAAGCTCGTCAGTCCGTCGATCTGGTAATGATCGCCCGCGAAGCAGACCGGCTCGCCGTGCCAGAGCCCGTCGAGCATCTGGAGTGCCTCTTCCAGACGGGCGATGCGCCGGCCCGCCGGGCCGAAGTCGAACCCCGCCTGCTCGTACTCGGCGCGCATCCAGCCTGCGCCGATGCCGAGCTCGACCCGGCCACCGGAGAGCTCGGCCAGGGTTGCGAACTCCTTGGCCAGGATCGCCGGGTGGCGGAAGTCGTTGGCAATGACCATCGTGCCGACTCGCAGCTCCGTCGTGATCGCCGCCGCGGTAGCCAGAGCGGCGATCGGCCCGTACTGAGGGCCGAAGAAGTCCGAAGCGAGATGGTCGCGTATCAGGAACGTTGAGTAGCCAAGCTCCTCGACGCGTCGAACGTGCGTCAGCCAGGCGTCTCGCGGGAGTGGCTGCTCGTTGATGACGCCGAAACGAAACGGATGCCGATGACCCATGCGTCCTCCAGATAGCTCACGACCGAACGTCTCGATCGTAGATCCGAGGTCCCGGACGGGCTATCCGGATCGTGCGGTCAGGGTGTGGGGGACGCGAACAGCGGGCAGAACGGGCATTCGGGCGTTAGCCGAGCCGGTTCAGTTACTGGGGTCTCGACCCCCGTGCTGACCAGCAGTGGGATGACGGCGCCGAGCGGCAGGCCGACGACGTTGCAGTAGCAGCCGGTGTACCGATCGACCGGCGCGAATGCCGGGTCCTGGATGGCATAGCCGCCGGCCTTGTCGAACGGCCCGCCACGAGCGATGTAGCGCTCGATCTCGTCGTGGCCATACTCGCGCATGCGAACGTGGGTCACGGCATGCGCGACCCGTACCTGCCTTCCGCGCGCGACCGCGACGCCGGTGATGACCCGATGATCGCGCCCGCGCAGCCGCCCGAGCATCTCCCGCGCCTCTCTTGCGTCGGCGGGCTTGGCCAGCAGCCGGCTCTGCTGGACGACGATCGTGTCCGCGGCCAACACGACGGCGTCGGGATGGCTGGCCGCGACCGCCAGCGCCTTCTCGCGCGCCAGATGCCGCGCCAGACGTTCGGCGCGCGGGTGTCGGCCGGGGGCCCACTCGTCCACGTCGGACGGCACGACGGTGAAGTCGACGCCGAGCCGCCTGAGCAGCTCTCGTCGGCGCGGCGACGCCGAGGCGAGGATCAGCTCCGGCTCCGATTCTCGTGGCGTCACGCCAGCTCCAGCGCGGCGACGCATTCGATGTGATAGGTCTGTGGGAACATGTCCACCGGCGTGACATCGAGCAGCCGGTAGCCGCCGTCTACCAGGATTCGAAGGTCGCGAGCCAACGTCGCCGGGTCGCAGGAGACGTAGACGACGCGTCTGGCCCGGTGCTTCAGTACCCCGTCGATCGCCCGCTGGGTCATCCCGTTCCGCGACGGGTCGAGCAGGATGACGTCCGGCTCGATCTCCAGCTCGGGCAGGATCTTCTCGACCTTGCCGGAGTGGTACTCGACGTTGTCGAACGTCGCGAGGTTGATCCGCGCGTCCTCCAGTGCCGACGGCGACTCCTCGATGGCAATGACCCGTCGCGCGTACGGGGCGACGAGCGCGGCGAACGTCCCGACTCCGGCGTAGGCGTCGACGACGACCTCATCGCCCGCGAGCGCCATCCGCTCGATTGCCAGCCGGGCGAGCACCTCGGCCTGGAGTGTGTTGGTCTGGAAGAACGAGGATGCCGAGATGCGGAACCGCGTCCCCAGCAGCTCCTCCTCGTAGTGCTCGCGGCCGGAGGGGAGTGATGGAACCAGCGCGGAGAGATCCTGCTGAATCAGCAGGTCGCCGGTGTGCTCGCCGTGGCGGACGACGACCTGATGCTTAACCCGGGCGTTGCCCTGTATCTCGGCCAGCGCAGCGTTGATCGTGTCGCCCATGATGAGGCATCGGTCGATCCGCATGAACCGCCGGCCGCTGCCGGGCCGCGAGATGTAGCCTAGCTCGCCGTCCGGGCTCGTCGTAAAGCGCGCATTGTTGCGGTAGCCGTATGGCTGATCGCAGCCGACCATGGCCGACACCGGCGGGTCGTCGAACTTGCCGATCCGCCGGAGCTGCTCGGCCACGACGTGCGTCTTCAGCTCCAGCTGCCGCTCGTAGGCGATGTGCTGCCACTCGCAGCCGCCGCAGGCGCCGAAGTACGGGCAGGGCGGCTCGACGCGGTCGGTCGACGGCTCGACCGGCTCGACGACACGCGCCAGCAGCATCGAGCGCTTGACCTTCTCGATGAGCACCTCGGCCGTCTCACCGGGGATGCCGTAGTCGGCAAAGACGACCTGTCCATCAACGCGGCCGATCGACGCGCCGTGGAAGGCGATGTCGGTCAGCTCGATCGTCAGCGTGTCACCCTGGGCGATTTTCTTCTGCTCGTTGGTGTGGGCTGTGTCGGTCATGAATTCCTGTCAGCGTTGAAACGTGGCCAGGAGCGCTCGCGGGACGAAGCGGCGTGATGGAGAATCCCGGATGCCCGCTGGCAACTCGGTCGCGCGTCAATTCTACCCAGCCCAAAAGGTCCCCATCGAGATCCACACCGTCTGGACGCCGTGGGCAACGGAGATGTCCAGGATATGTGGTTCGCCCTGGCGTTTGACGACGGTAATGCTCCCCTCGCACATCCCCTCTCGCGGGACGTTGCCATCCCTGGCCGGCCGGTCAGGAGCGGCGTAACCGCACGGCGGGTGGATTGGAGCGCACCGAACGATTGCACGGGTGCGCGAGACGCCGTCAGTCGGCCAGTAGATGCGATGATGTAGGCCTCGCATCCGTGAGTCGCACCGGGACATGCGGCGCCATGACGTTCGACATGCCACGTTGAGGTCTCGAACATCCGCCCTGTTGTTAGAGGACTCCACCATTGAGCGACACGTTTTCCCCTGCCGACGCGCCATCGTCAGACGAGTCGTGGTGGAGCACGCTGCGGCACGATATCCCCGCCGGGCTGATCAACGCTGTGGTGAGCGTCCCGGATGGGCTGGCCTCGGCCGCGCTGGCAGGCGTCAATCCGGTCTACGGGCTCTACACCAGCATCGCTGCGCCGATCACCGGCAGCCTGTTGGTGAGCACCCAACTGATGCAGATCGCCACGACCAGTGCCTCGGCGCTTGCCGCCGGCCAGGCCATAACAACCTACCCGGAGGAGCAGCGTGCCGGAGCGATGTTTCTCCTGGTCGTCCTGATCGGTATCTTCCTGCTTATCTTCGGCCTGCTTCGGCTTGGCCGCCTCGTCCGCTTCGTGTCACACGCCGTCATGACTGGCTTTCTGATCGGTGTGGCGGCGGTGCTGATCCTCGACCAGCTCCCTCCGCTGGGCGGCTTTAGCCCGGAGGGTCAGAACGAGATCGTACAGGTCTTTGACTTGCTGTTGAATAGTGGGGAGATCAGTTGGGAGGCAGTCGTGACGGGGC
>DAOKZM010000237.1:0-5660 GCA_035325665.1 Thermomicrobiales bacterium
GTTATGTTAGAATCACGCGGTTGTTTTCCACGGCGAGGCGAGGCGAAACCGGACCTGCCGGCGGGCGCCAACGGGGCGCGAGCGACCGGTCCGGGATTGGACGGGGAAGGGATCGTTCCGCATGATTGTTGGCATCCCCAAGGAGATCAAGGACAACGAAAACCGGGTCTCGACCACTCCCGCGGGCGTCCGCGAGTACGTCGCGCACGGCCACACGGTCCTCGTCGAGACTGCGGCCGGCGCCGGCAGCGGCTTCTCGGACGGGGAGTACGAGGCCGCCGGCGCCGATCTGGTGGATACCCATGCCGAGGTCTTCGCCCGTGCCGATATGATCGTCAAAGTCAAGGAGCCGATCGAGCCTGAATACGGCCTCATGCGTGACGACCAGATCCTCTATACCTACCTACATCTGGCAGCCGAACCGGCACTGACACGCGCGCTCGTCGACCGTGGCGTCATCGCGATCGCCTACGAAACCGTGGAGCTTCCGAACCATTCTCTGCCGCTGCTGACGCCAATGAGCGAGGTCGCCGGACGGATGGCCGTCCACATCGGCGCCTACTATCTGGAGAAGGTCAACGGCGGCCGCGGCATCCTGATGGGCGGTGTTCCGGGTGTCCGGCCGGCCGAGGTCGTCATCGTCGGCGGCGGCGTCGTCGGGACGAACGCAGCGCAGATCGCGCTGGGGATGGGCGCGAATGTGACGATCCTCGACGTCTCGCTCGATCGGCTGCGCTACCTCGACGATGTCCTCCACGGCAGGATCAATCTGCTCGCCTCGACGGGCGGCACGCTCGCCGAGGCGGTGGCGCGTGCCGATCTCGTGATCGGCGCCGTGCTGATCACCGGGGCGAAGGCGCCGAAGCTGGTGAGCCGGGAGATGATCGCCTCGATGACCGATGGATCGGTCGTCGTCGATGTCGCGATCGACCAGGGCGGCTGCGTCGCGACCGCGAGCCCGACCAGCCACAGCGACCCGACCTTTGTCGTTGACGGTGTGGTTCACTACTGCGTGACGAACATGCCCGGCGCCGTGCCGCGCACCAGCACGCTGGCTCTCTCGAACGCCACGTTGCCCTACGGCATCAGGCTCGCGGATCATGGCCTCGACGCGGTCCGCCACGATCCAGCGCTGGCCAAGGGAGTCAACGTGTATCGCGGTCACATCACGTATCCGGCCGTTGCTGACGCGTTCGGGATGGACGCTGCATCGATTGACAGCCTTCTCGCCTAGGCCACCGGCATTGCGTGGAGGAACGGGCCCCGTGGCGGCCTCGCGCGCCGGATGAACACTCGAGAGGATTGACGCATGCGGGATAGCATCGAGCGATTTCTCGGCGCCCTTGAGAGCGAGAATGAGTTCTCGGCGAACACTGTCTCCGCCTACCGTAACGACCTCGGTCAGTTCGCCCGCTATCTGCAGGAGCGCCATTCGCTCGAGGCGTGGCCCGAGGTCGATCCCTCGCACCTGACGTCGTACGTCCTCGACCTTCGCGAACGCGAGTATGCGACCTCGACGGTCGCTCGTAAGACCGCCGCGGTCAAGTCGTTCTTCGGCTACCTGACACGCAACGGGGACCTGCGGGCTGATCCGTCCGAACAGCTGGCCGCGCCGCGCGTCGAGAAGTTCGCCCCGCGCGCGCTGCCGGAGGGCGAGGTCCGGACCCTCCTCGCCGAACCGGAGAAGGAGTGCACGCCGGAGGCGATCCGTGACCGCGCGATGCTCCAACTGCTGTACGCAAGCGGCATGCGCGTCTCGGAGCTAGTCAGTCTGGACGTCGATGACCTGGATTTCGAGGGAGGCCGGGTGCGTTGCACCGGGAAGCAGAACCGCCAGCGTGAGATCGACCTGCCGGCTCCTGCGGTCGAGGCGGCGCGGTTGTATCTGGAGTCGGCGCGGCCGGCCATCTGCCGCAGCTCCGACCAGCCCGCGCTCTTCCTGAACCATCGGGGCACGCGCCTCACCCGCCAAGGGTTTTGGCTCATTCTCAAACAGTACGCCGAACGGGCCGGCATCGACGACATCACGCCCCATACGCTGCGGCACTCGTTCGCGGCGCACCAGCTCACGAGGGGTCGAGAGCTTGGCGACGTCCAACGTATGCTGGGACACGTTAGTATCTCGACGACACAGATCTATCAGCAAGTAGCTTCGGATCTCGCGGCCGGCGCGAATGGCGACGGTGTGGTGGACGACGTCCACTCAATCGTCCGCGACGACCTGGCCGGGACGCCGCGGCCATAGACCCGGCGCGAGCCAGCAACAGCCGGTCAGCGGGTGAGACGGTGGTCTCGCCCGTTTTCGTTCGATGATGAGGGAGACAGGCGCGACGTGAACGAACCGACCAAGCCGAACGTGACGCTCGACGAACTGGCATCGCTGGCAAAGCGCCGCGGGTTCGTGTTTCCGGGCAGCGAGATCTACGGCGGCCTCGCCAACACATTCGACTTCGGCCCGCTCGGCGTCGAGCTGCGCAACAACATCAAGCGGTCGTGGTGGCAGTCGTTCGTCCGCGAGCGTTCGGACATGGTCGGCATCGACGGCGGTATCCTACTGAACCCGCGCGTGTGGGAGGCCAGCGGGCACGTGGCCGAGTTCAACGACCCGCTGACCGACTGCCGCGTCTGCCGCAGCCGGTTCCGGGCCGACACGCTCGTCGAGGACGCATCGGGCGAGACGGTCGAGGGCAAGACGTTCGACGACCTGACGCGGATGATCGAGCAGCTCGGCATCCGCTGCCCGACCTGCGGCAACCACAACTGGACGCCGGTGCGCGCCTTCAACATGATGTTCCGGACGTTCATCGGTCCGGTTGACGAGACGGCCACCACGACCTACCTGCGGCCCGAGACGGCGCAGAACATCTTCATCCAGTACAAGAACGTTCTGCAGTCGAGCCGGTTGAAGGTGCCGTTCGGCATCGCGCAGATCGGCAAGGCGTTCCGCAACGAGATTACGCCGGGGAACTTCATCTTCCGGCTGCTCGAGTTCGAGCAGATGGAGGTCGAGTACTTCATCCGGCCGGAGGAGTGGCAGGCGAGCTTCGAAGCCTGGGCGGACGCGCAGGGCGCCTGGTTCACATCACTGGGCATCAATCCCTCCCGGCTGCGTCGTCGCGAGCACCACGCTGAGGAGCTCTCGCACTACTCGAAGCGGACCGTTGACTACGAATATCTCTTCCCGATCGGCTGGAAGGAGCTCTCTGGTCTCGCCTACCGGACCGACTTCGACCTCAGCCACCACCAGGATTTCTCGGGCGAGGACCTGACCTACTTCGACCAGGCGCGCAACGAGCGCTTCCTGCCGCATGTCATCGAGCCGACCTTCGGCGTCGCCCGCACAATGCTGATGGTGATGTGCGATGCATACGATGTCGAGGAGACGCCGGACGCCAAGGGCGAGGCGGCGACGGGGGTCGTCATGCGGTTCCATCCGTCGCTCGCGCCGTACACCGTGGCGGTGCTGCCGCTCTCGAAGAAGCCGGAGCTGGCCGCCGTCGCCGAGCCGCTCTACCACGAGCTTCGCCAGCGGTTCTCGACCGAGTATGACGAGACACAGAGCATCGGCCGCCGCTATCGCCGGCAGGACGAAATCGGCACGCCGTTCTGCGTAACGGTTGACTTCGACACCTTGGAGGACAAGTCGGTGACCGTCCGCGAGCGCGACAGCATGGCGCAGGTGCGGCTGCCGCTCGCCGAAGTCGTGGAGTACGTCGCCGACCAGGTGCGCGCGGCCGGGTGACGAACGGGGGTGTCTAGAGCTCGTCCTCGATGCCAACGATCCGTTCGAGGATCGCGTTCAGCTCCTCGTCGGAGTGAAAGCTGATCGTGATCTTGCCCGCCTCGCCGCGCCGGTCGAGCTCGACGCGGGTGCCGAGCGCTCGCTGCAAGCTAGCCTCGACCGCCTTCAGTGCCGGATCGACCAGACGCGGATTGCGGACGCGTGTGTGGCGGGGCGCCTCCGCGGCGCTTTGGACCAGCCGCTCGGTCTCGCGGACGTTGAGCCCCGACTTGACAACCTGCCTGAGCAGGTGCTCCTGGGTGGCGACGTCCTCGATCGCGAGCAGCGCCTTGGCGTGCCCGGCGGTAATGACCTCGTTGGCGACCGCCTCCTGCACCGACTCCGGGGCGGAGAGGAGCCGGATTGCGTTGGCAATCGCCGGGCGACTCTTGCCCACGCGGTCGGCGATGGCAGCCTGGGTCAGCCCGAACTCGGTCGAAAGCTGCCGGTAGGCGAGCGCCTCCTCGATCGGGTTGAGGTCGGCTCGCTGGACGTTTTCGACGAGCGCAAGCTCGAGGAGCTGAGCCGGGGTCGCCTCGCGGACGAGCACTGGGACCGAGCGGAGCCCGGCGAGCTGAGCCGCGCGCCAGCGCCGCTCACCGGCGACGATCTGGTAGGGCGCTGAGCCGGTCGCCCGGGTGACGACAATCGGCTGGATGATGCCGTGCTCACGGATCGAGCCGGCCAGCGCTTCAAGCTGTTCGGCGTCCCAGCGGACTCGAGGTTGATGAGGGTTCGGCTCGAGCGCGCCGACATCGACCGACAACGAGCCGCCGGAATCGTCCTCGGCCCCAATCCCCGGAATGAGCGATTCCAGCCCGCGACCGAGGCCCCCGCGTCGTGCCGTCACTCTGTGCTTCTCCCTCCAGCGTTCCGTCGAGTATACCCGCGCTAGCCGCCATCCCGTTCTCGTGCAACGAATCACAATCCGTCCGAACATGGCTATACTTCTCCGGCTTTGGGTCGCGGAGATCGGAGTGCGTGTAGGTGAGTAGCGGGGTTACTGATGCGCTGACGGCGATAGCGTCCGCGCTCATGCTCGTCGGTATTGGCGCATTCTTCAGCTTGTGGGTGCACCGGGCAGCCGGTAACCGGGCGCTGACAATGGGCCTCTACATCGTCTTCGGCGCCTTTGGCTTCTTCCTGTTTCTCTTCGGCCTCGGCTCGATCTTCCGCGACTGGCGCGAGGGCAACTCGCCGGAGACGAGCTCCTGGATCGCGATCCTGATCGGCGTGATCGCGGCGCTGACACTCGTGCCGTCGCTGCGGAAGCTCACGGCGCGGGTCATACCGTTCGCCCCTGAATCCTGGCCGGCGACGATCGGACTGTACGTGTTCGCTGCGCTGGGTGTCGTCTCGGCCTTCTCATTGTTCGGGTCGGACGACACCGGCGCCGTCAGCTACTTCGCGCTCGCGCTGACCGCGGCCGCAGAGGTTGCGCTCGCGTTCGTGCTCGTCGGCGTTGGCTTCGTCCGCTCCCGCGATGAGGCGCTCGAGCGGCTGGGATTCTTCAAGCCGACCGGACGCCAGATCCTGATCGCGCTCGGACTCGTCGTCGTCACGTTCGCCGTGTCGGCGTTGTCGTCGTACCTCGTTCAGGTGCTCCAACCGGACCTGCACGACGAGATCACACGCAACATGGAGGAGATGACCTCCAAGGTCCAGTCGGTCTGGGGCGCGCTGGTGCTGGGCCTGGCGGCCGGGATCGGCGAGGAGACGCTCTTCCGCGGCGCGATCCAACCCCGGTTTGGCATCGTCTTCACCGCGCTGATCTTCGCCCTGCTGCACCAGCAGTATGGCCCAAGCCTGATCACGGTCGGCGCGTTCGCCTCGGGCATCATCTTCGGCCATACTGCTGGTGCAGCAGGGCGAAGATCAG
>DAOKZM010000238.1:0-5656 GCA_035325665.1 Thermomicrobiales bacterium
GGCTCAGCGACGGCTTCTTCGTCGGTCACGGGCCGGTCGTGCGCGGCCGGCTGGTAGGGTCCGGGCCGAGCGCCTGCATCGACGTCGGCGGCTTCAAGCTCGTTGTCACCTCGATCCGCCACGCCGCCAACGACCGCGGCTACTTCAAGATGGCCGGGGTCGTGCCGGAGGAGGAGCCGCTGCTGGTGGTGAAGTCGCGCGGACACTTCCGCGCTGACTTCGAGCCGATCGCCGAACGGATCATCGAGGTGGATGCCCCCGGCGCGGCGAACCCGAACGTGCTGCGCTACCCGTTCCAGCACGTCCGTCGGCCGGTCTGGCCGCTGGACCCGGAGACGACTTGGGAGGGCTGAGGCAGGGGCCGACCGGCGATTAGCTGGTGGGCGCCCTGAGAGTGGGGCGTCGAGGAGCGGAGAGAGACCTCACCCCACCAGATGCGCGATCCCGATCACGGCCGCGACGAGGACGAGCGGGGCGGCGTTGCACAGCCAGCCGCTGCCGCCGCTGCTCATCGTGCCGGTCGGGGCGGCGTCGAGGTAGCTGAAGCGCGGGTCGAGGTGGCGGTAGGGGTTCTGGGGGCGGGCGAGCTCCTCAAGCATCGCCAATCCGATGGCGGCGAGGGCCATGATGCTCGCGGCGATGATGTCCCAGCCGTAGCGGCCGAAGAGCGGACCCCAGATCACGTCGATGGCGATGCCGACCGCTAGCGCTACCAGCACCATCGCGATACCGACCTTCATCGACGCCAGCAGCGCGCGCACTCTCGTCATCTTTCCCCTCCTGATGGCGGCGGGGGAGTCGCGAGCAGCGGCAGCAGCAGCCGCTGCCAGTGCTGGCGGACATCGGCGCGGTACGGCTCGGCGCAGACGATCCGGATCAGCCGGCGGTGCTCCTCATACGCCTTGAGCTGGTCCGGCGAAACGCCGGCCACGTCGTTCCACGGCATCCGCGCGGCGAAGCCGACCGGCGGGTCGTCGAACTGCACCCAAACGTCGGTTCGCCACCGCTCGGGCTTTGGGATGTCGATCAGGATGTCGCCCTGCTCGACTGGCCGGCCGGTGAGGTGGCGGAGTTGGCTGACCATGACGTTCTCGATCGCCCGCCGCTGGCCGGGGTGGTCGAAGAGTGTGCCGAGCCAGGCGAACAGCTCTCCCGCCCGCGAGCTGATCTCGACCGCCCGCTTGTGCAGCCTCCGGTTCGTCAGCGCGTCCACCAGCCGGCGCGTGGTGGCCGGCAGCTCCGGCGCCGCGAGCGCCGCCAGCAGCGAGGCGTCGTCGTGGTGCGTCAGTTGCTCGGGCGGTAGGCCAGCGACGACCGCCTCCTGGACGGCGCGCAGCAGCATCGCCATGCAGGCGCGGTTGGTGTGGTGCCAGTAGACGTTGTCAAACATCTCCTGCCGGGCGTTGATCAGCGAGTGCAGCGGCGAGATGCCCTTGGCGTCGATCCCGATCGCCCACCGGCCATCGATCTCGATGACGCGCAGGGCGTCCAGCAGCCGGGTCGTGTCGACACCACCGTATGGGACGTGGCAGGCGCGGGCGTCGCGCGGCAGGTAGTCGAGCTTGTCCACGTCCAGCGCGCCGCTCAGCAGCCCGCGCACGAGCCGGTCGCCGGCCGGCAGCTCCTCGCCACCGGGGCTGATCAGCCGCGCGACCCGCCGCGGGTCTACGCGCCACGCCTCCCGCAGGACGCCAGCGACCTCGCTCTCGACGACGATCCGCCGCCCGACCTGCTCGTGGCTGGCGACCGGCGCGCCGAGCTCCTCGATCGCGTGGCTGAACGGATAGTGGCCGATGTCGTGGAGCAGCGCTGCGGCGATCGCGACCCGCGCCGTCTCGTCGTCGATGCCGGCGCCGTGGGCGTTCAGCCGCTTGAGGGCCTGTTCCATGAGGTACATCACCCCGAGCGAGTGCTCGAATCGCGTGTGCTTGGCGCCCGGCCAGACGCGCGAGACGAACCCGAGCTGCTGGATGCCGTCGAGCCGGAGGAACTCGGGCGTGGCGATCAGCCGCGCCGCCTCGCGGGAGAGCGGGATCAGGTCGTAGAGGCTGTCGCGGATCACCGTCTCCGGCGTCAGTCCAAACATGCGCGTCGCTCCGGGATCGTCCGTGTCGTTCTATTGTCGATTCTATCCGTCCCGCGATGTCCGGGTATGGCTGGGGCTGGGTTACACTCTTCGGCGGGATGCGTGGGGTGTGGATCGCGGTGGAGGTGGGGCATGCTGCGCTCGACGTTCATGTGGCTCGCGGGGAACCAGCAGGCGGAGCAGATGGTCCGTGGCTCGCGGATCACGCGGCCGCTGATCGACCGCTTCGTGGCCGGCGAGGACCTCGACGAGGCCCTGGGCCACGTCCGGAACATCCGCGCGCAGGGCATGATGGTGACGCTGGACAAGCTGGGTGAGAACGTCTCCAGCCCGGCCGAGGCCCAGGCAGCGGCCGACACCTACCTCGCCATCATCGGTCGGCTCCAGCAGGACGGCATCGACCCGAACATCTCGATCAAGCTGACCATGCTCGGACTCGACCTGGACGAGTCCGCCACCTGGGAGCGGCTCCAGGCGGTCGTCGGGCGCGCGGCCGAGGCCGGCGGGTTCGTCCGGATCGATATGGAAGGCTCGCCGTATACCGATCAGACGCTGGCGCTCTTCCGCCGAATTCACGACCTCCATCCGGCCAACGTCGGGATCGTCCTCCAGTCGATGCTCTATCGGACCGAGCGCGACGTCGAGGAGATGATCGAGCGCGGGGCACGCGTCCGCATCGTCAAGGGCGCTTACAACGAGCCGGAGACGGTCGCCTTCCCGCACAAGAGCGAGGTGGACGCCGCTTATCGCCGCCAGGTCGAGCGGTTGCTCGAGGCCGGCAACTATCCCGCGATCGCCACCCACGACGAGTCCGTTATCCGAATGGCCCGCGGCTACGCCGAGCGGATGGGCATCGGGAAGGACCGCTTCGAATTCCAGATGCTCTACGGCGTCCGGCGCGACCTGCAGCAGCAGCTGACCGCTGCCGGCTACAACATGCGCGTCTACGTGGCCTACGGCACGAGCTGGTATCCGTACTTCATGCGTCGCCTCGCCGAGCGGCCCGCCAACGTCTTCTTCCTCGCCCGCAACGTGGTGCGCTCCTGAGCCGCTAGCGTCGCCCCTCCCGCCGCCGCTCGCGCTGCCAGATCGCCAGCCCGGCCAACGCGAGGATGACGATCGTCCCGCAGGTGATCAGCAGTCCGGCGCGCATGCCCGGCGTCTCGTAGCGCAGCTCGACCGTGTGCTCGCCGGCCGGCAGTGGCACCGCCTGTAGCGCGTGGTCGGCCGGCGCCACCTCGGCCGGCCTCCCGTCGATCCACGCCTTCCAGCCGGGGTCGTAGCCATTGCTGACCATGAGTAGTCCATCGGCGCCAGTCGTCGTCTGCAACTGGAGCGAGTCCGGCTCTTGCCCGACGACGTGGACGGAGTTGGCCCCCCGCACTGGCTCGCCGCGCGGCGGAACTGACTCCAGCAGCGCGACCTGGCGCGGATCGACGGGCCCGCTGCCGAGCAGCGCCAGTGCATCGGACGGCCCGGCCTGCCCGGTCTTGTGGACGGCCCATGCGCGCGGTAGCGCGCCCGGATTCTCGAGAATAGTCACCTTGCGGTCGGCATAGACCGTCTGGAACCGGCTGGCGAGCGCGGCGAGGTCAGGCCGTTCCTCCGGCGTCGCGGTCGGGACGATGATGTAGCGGACGTTCAGCAGGTCGAGCAACGGTGATTCCAGGCCGGACGGGTAGACGTTGGCGTCGTGGTACTCCTGCGGCGCGCCGTTGAGCGCCGTCATCAGCTCGACGTAGCGTCGTGGCTGGACGGGGTTGTAGCCCTGCGCGTCGTCGAGGCCATGCAGCGTCGCCCGGTTGTTGACCAGCAGCGACGCGGTCTCCTGATCGGCGAACTGGTAGCGATAGAGGACGACCTGGCCATCGGTGGAGACCTGCTCTCGCGGGTCGAAGCCGATGTAACGCGCCGGGTCGCCCGCCGTCTGACGCCTAACGAAGTGGACGGCGCCGGTCGTCGAGAAGTAGTTCTCGATGTCCACCCGGTGGAAGCCGCCGTAGGGCGCGTTTCCGGAGACGCCGTGGAAGCCGACCAGCAGGTCGGTGACGACGACCAGGATCAACGCGGGCGCGGCGGCCGAGCGGATCAAGCGCAGCCGCGGGACCGCGCTCAGGCCGACCACCGCGGCTACCACGGTGACCGAGACCAGCGCGGCGGCCGGCAGCCCGACGCCGAATAGCGCCTGCCCGCCGACGATCGCCAGCGGGATCACCGCCGCGACGAGGAGTGTCCGCGGCCGGGAGTGACGGCGTTCGAGCGCGTCGATCGTCGCGCCGGCCAGCATCGCGGCGGTGATGTAGGCGACGACGGCGATCCGCTCCGGCCAGTGCTGGTGGAGCGTCTCGAAGCGCGGCAGGATCACGTAGAGCAGCCGGTGGAACGGCGTCTCGAACGGCATCGCCAGGATCATCGCGCCGACGCCGAAGGCGACGAAGAAGCGCGTCGCGAACCAGCGCCGGGCGACCACGAGCGCGATGATCGCCAGCGCCCCGGCCGCGGCGCCGGGATAGTGCAGCGTCGGGTCGAGGATGCGGTTCAACAGCATCGACGGCGTCACGCCGCCGATCTGGGCTGCCCAGCCGCTCGCCCCCGCGTACGCGCCGCCGGCCACGTTCGTCCGCTCGATGTAGTCCAGGCGCGGCAGGATGCCGGCGGCGGCGAGCCCGAATCCGATCGCCAGCACGACCGAGCCGTGGAGCAGCGCGCTCTGTAACCGATCGCGCCAGGCGATCGCGAACTCTGGCGGCGAGACCAGCGTCCGGAAGGCGATGAACGCGCCGAGCATCAGGAGGACATAGTAGGAGCCCTGGCCGAGCCAGGCGGCGAGTGCCTGGCTGAGCGCCAGCCCAGCGATCAGCCAGCCGGCGAACCGGCCGACGAGGTCGCGCCGCTGGATCGCCAGCTCCGCGCCGACCAGTGCGACGGGCGCCCAGGTTGCGACCTCGAAACCGGCGGCGCAGCAGACTGACCGGCCGTAGACCGGCCCCGAGAGCTCATAGGCGGCCGCCGCGACCAGCGCGCCGCTGACGCCGAGGCGGAGCAACCGGGCCAGCGCGTAGGTCGCGCCGCCGGCCAGGACCATATGGAAGACGAGGAAGAGCGGGACAGCGGTCGGCAGCGAGAGCAGGGTGAAGATGACCATCGCCGGTAGGTAGGTCCAGCCCGATTGCGGGTCGGCCGCGAACGGCGCGCCGGAGAACTGGTAGGGGTTCCAGCCAGGGATCTGGCCGGCGCGTAG
This sequence comes from Thermomicrobiales bacterium, assembly GCA_035325665.1. Taxonomy (GTDB): domain Bacteria; phylum Chloroflexota; class Chloroflexia; order Thermomicrobiales; family CFX8; genus JAMLIA01. Next base: position 5,328 of record DAOKZM010000238.1, read on the forward strand.
CCGCTCCCCCAGGTAGTCGTACCAGGGGTAGAACTGCGTCGCCGAGTCCTGCCCGATCAATGTCCCGCCGAAGAGGACCTGCCCGATCGCGACCGCAGTGACGATGGCGAAGACCGCCAGCGCCAACCCCTCGGTCTGCCACCATGGCTGGGTGGTCGCGGTGGCATCGCGCCGGCGCGAGCGGACGGCATCCCGATACGCCCCCCCGACGTAGACGCCAGCGTCCCGCCAGCCTGTCTGGCGTCCGTCGCTCATCGCCGAGCCTCCGAGGCCGTCGTCAGCCCGTTGCCTGCCGGCTCGCGCGCCGGCTCGCGGACGCGCCGGAACAC
>DAOKZM010000239.1:0-5648 GCA_035325665.1 Thermomicrobiales bacterium
GACGTGCGGCCGGGCGCGGACGGTATACTGCCTCCCATTCGACCAGTGAACGCCCACCGACCCGCGCGGCTCCCGAGGCGGTTGCCCGGAACGGTGGCCCGAGTGCCGAAGGGGGATGTCTCCACGATGGTAGCCGCCGAGCGACATCGCGCGACGGGCGGAGCCCCGGCCACCACACTCCATGTCATCGTCAACCCGATGGCCGGCAACGGCCGCTCCGGGCGCCGCTGGCCCGGATTCGCCAGGCGGCTCCGCGACGCCGGGTACGATTTCAAGGCTTATCTCACCGCCGGCCCCGGCGAGGCGACCGACATCGCCCGCCGCCTAGCCCGGCGCGATGTTCCGACCCTCGTCTGCGTCGGCGGCGACGGCACGATGAACGAGGTCGTCAACGGGCTCATCGACGCTGACCGGCCGATCAGTGATGTCACCCGCATGCTCCTGATCCCCTGCGGGACCGGACGCGACCTCGGCCGTTCGCTCGGCGTCCGCGGCGCCAACGACGCCATCCAGGCGCTCCGCGACGACTGCGTTGCGACCATCGACATCGGCCGCATCCAGTACCTCGACACCCAGACCGGCCAGCTCGTGACGCGCTACTTCGCCAACGTCGCCGACGCCGGCCTCGGCGGCGCGACCGCCCTGCGGATCAGCCGCACCTCGAAGCGTCTCGGTGGCCTGGTGTCGTACATGTCGTCCGCCGTCCGCTCGATCGCGACCTTCCAGCCGACCGACGTCGCCGTCGCGGCCGACGGACAGGACTTCTTCGACGGCAGCGCGAATATGGTCGTCTTCGCCAACGGCGCCCATTTCGCTGGTGGGATGCACGTCGCTCCGATGGCATCGCTTTGCGATGGCCGGCTCGACGTCTTCGTCCTCGAGGACGTCGGCAGGCGGGCGCTGATCACCGACATCATGCCGCGCGTCTATCGGGGCGGTCACATCGGCCGGCGCGGTGTCCGCCACGGCGCCGCAGCCACCGCCAGCGTCCGCGCAAGCGGTAGCATGCTGCTGGAGATGGACGGCGAGCAGATCGGTCAGACGCCCGTCCAGGTCGAGGCCGTCCCGCGCGTGTTGCGCGTGCTGGGGTTGCCCGACGCGCTCCGCCAGGTCGGCGGTTGCACCGATCCCCGCCAATAGGCCATAGTTGTGAGGTGCGCGGCTGATACGAACGTCATCAGCACACTCGCCGGATTCGCAGGCGTGCGTCGTCCCCGTGGGACGGATTCGCGGGCCAGCGGGAAGCCTGAGATTCGGGTAGGGGTTTACATGGTATCGAGCTCAATCAGTTCCGGGGACGCGAGTCCGAACCCGGCGACGGCCGCTGATGCCGCGCGCGAGTCCGGCCACCTTACCTTCGCCATCAACGGAATCGCCCGGACCGACCGCCAGCAGTGGCTCCGCGATGGCTTGGTCGCGGAGATGGCGCGCCGCGGCCACGTGCAGCTCCCGGCGCCGACCGACGATGTCCGGCTGATTCTCAACTTCACTGACTACGACGCTCCAAAGTCCTTCCGTCGCAAGGCGCAGGGCACCTTTGTCACCAGCATTCTCGAGACCGGCGAGCAGCCGGAGGATATCTTTCGCGCCTTCTACCCGGTTCTGCTCCACGCCCTCTCGAACCTCGGCATCATCATGGTCGTTCGTGGGGACAACGTCGACGCCCACTTCATGACGATGGAGCAGGGTCACTACGTCGTCTCCTGGGATCCGTCGCGCTCCGAGGCGGAGTTCTTCGCCGCCATCTACGACCGGCTCGCCCCGCTGGCGACGTCCCAGCTGGTCATCAACAACGACTACGTCCCGGACCTTCCCGAGGAGCTATGGGACGGCGACGAGATCACCCGCCAGATCACCTGGGCCGGCGAGCAGCTCGGCAAGCTCAATCTGCTCCCAGCCCCCTGGCCGATTCAGGACCTGCTCTCCGAGCGCGACCTCAAGCACGTCATGCGCCTGTTCGGCATCGGCGGCCTCTCGTACGGCAACCTCTCGGCTCGGCGCGACGCGCGCACGTTCTGGATGAGCGCCAGTGGTGTCGACAAGTCGAAGCTCTACGAGGTCGGCCGCGACATCCTGCTCGTCACCGACTATGTCCCCGAGCGCAACGCGATGGTCCTCAGCGTCTCGCCGAAGGTCCAGCCGCGCCGCGTCTCGGTCGATGCCATCGAGCACTTCATGATCTACCGAGAGCATCCGGACGTCGGGGCGATCGTCCACATCCACGCCTGGATGGACGACATCACCTCGACCGAGATCAACTATCCCTGCGGCACTCGCGAGCTAGCGGTCGCCGTGTCGGACCTCGTTCGGGCCGCGCCCGACCCGTCGAGGGCGGTCGTCGGGCTGAAGAACCACGGCCTGACGATCACCGGCCGCTCCCTGCCCGAAATCTTCGAGCGGATCGGCGGCAAAATCCTTGCCCAGGTGCCGATGAGCTAGGCCGCTCGCGCGGCACAGGATTCGCTGGCCGCCGGCCAGCGCGAAAAGGGTTGGTCCTTGGCGCGTCCACGCATCACGGTCGGCATGCACCTGCCACCGAAGCCGCCCGTCGTCACCTTGCGTGTCCTCGCCTACGCCGCGCGGCTCATGCGGCTGGAGTCGCTAACCATCTGGGACCACGTCCAGGACCTATTCCCGGCCTCGCTCTGGGATAAGGACTTCACCTGGCTGGCCCGGCTCAGCAAGACGCCTCACGAGATGCTCGACTACCAGGCGACCCTCGGTTACCTCGCGGCCTATGCCGCCCGGTTGCGCCTCGGCGTCGGGGTTACCGAGGCGATCCGCCGCCACCCGGTCCTGATCGCCCAGTCGATGGCGACCTTAGCCCACATCAGCCGCCGCGCCCCGATCCTGGGCATCGGCACCGGAGAGCGCGAAAACGTCGAGCCATACGGCCTGTCGATGTCGTACTCGGTTAGCCGGCTCGAGGAGGCACTCCAGATTATCCGCCTCTGCTGGGAGGCCGAGGGTCCAGTCGACTTCGAGGGCCGCTTCTTCAACCTGAAGCAGGCCACCCTCGACTTACGCCCGCCGCGCAAGCGCGTGCCGCGAATCTGGGTCGCATCTCACGGCCCACGCATGCTCGGCCTGACCGGAAAGTACGGCGACGGCTGGCTGCCGGTGCTCGTCACCGAGCCGGAAGACTACGCCGCCCGGCTGGCGACGATCCACGCCGCCGCCCGCGCCGCCGGCCGCAACCCGTCCGCGATCCTGCCCGCGATGCAAGCCTACGTCGTCGTCGCGCCGACCGAGCGCGAGGCGCGCGCGATGCTCAACGCACAGCCGATCCGCTTCATCGCCGTCCTCGCTCCAGCCGAAATGTGGCGACGCCACGGCGTCGCGCACCCATTCGGCGAGGGCTTCAAGGGCTTCTTCGACTACGTCCCGACCGAGCACACTCGCGAGCAGCTGCTCGACGCGATGGCCCAGGTGCCGCTCGATGCGCTCGCCGAGGTGCTGATGTGGGGGACTCCCCAGCAGGTCGCCGGCCGCATCCGCGCCTTCGGCGAGGCCGGCCTGCGCCATGCCAACCTGGAGCTCGCCTCGGCGACCGTCTCACCCCGCGCCGCCGCCAACAGCATGCGCGCCATCTGGCAGATTCGCCGCCTCGTCAACGAGCGCTGACGCTCGCGGGTTCGTCGCCAGTCGCCAATCAGTCCGGCGTCTGATCGACCCGAACCATCAGCAGCGCATCCGAGTCACTCTGACCGAGGGCGTCGGTGACCGTCAGAACCACGACGCAGGCCCCGAGCGGACCGCTGCAGGTCGTCGTATCCGGGCCGTAGTCATGAAACACGCCGGTCGGCGGATCGGTGTTCCAGCTTCCGCCTACGACCGTCCCGTCTCCGAAGTCCAGCGACCAGCTGACGATATCGTTGTCGGGGTCACTGCTGCCTATGCCGCGGACGATCACGGTGATCGTCGGTGGACAGGCGAGCACAGCTCCGCAAACCCAGTGAAAGAAGCCTGACTCAGCGCCCCCGTCGTCGGGAATCTCGCTCGTGCCAGTCCAATCGGTCCGCGGGCTTGCCTCCTCGCAGGCCAACCCACCGAAGGAGAAGGCGTGGCAGTTCGCGAGCGACTGATCGACCGGCGTCGTGTTGATCTCGAGCAGCGCCGTCGGCGGGCTGCTGGGTCGCGTGCAGTTGAATGTCGCGATTGTCGTGCCTGACTTGACTACCGCGAAGTCGATCTCGCCGCCAGCGCCCCCGTCGATCGCGTAATTGGGCGTTGTCGTGCTCTCGTCCTTGACCACCCGCCCATCGGCGTAGTGGATGACGACGTGCGAGATGTCCTTGCTCGATTCGGCAGCGAAGCCACGGCATCCGTCGGTGAAGTAGCCGGTGATCGTCGCGGCGCTGTTCCCGTATCTCGCCGCGAGGCCTGTGGTTGGGAAGAGCAGTGTCGCCAGCACCACCAGCGCCAGCGCGCCACGTATCAGACTCACCCGGGCCGTCCGTAGCGTGGATCGTCTACGTATCGTCGCACCTCCGCCAGTCTACGTTCGGAGCCTCGTCGACACGGGGCCGTTGGCCGGAACCTGGCCATCGGCCGAGAGGACTCCATCGCCGCACCCGTCCGCAGCGGCGATCCTCACGTATCGCGAGATCGCCGCGGACCGGTGTAGCGATATCCTGCAGTGGCGGTATCAAGAGATTGTCAACCGTGGCACGCGGAAGGACTGGCGACAGCGTGATCGAAGTCATCGTGGGTGGCGCCGGGCCGCATCGTGATGCCAGCCAGCGTGCCGCCGCTGCCCACTACCGTGCCACTGAACTCTCGTCCGTGCTCAGACCAGGCGGATGGCGTGATACGTCACGGAAGGCGCGGAAGGGCCGGCGACCTGCACGGCCCGCGCCTACTCCTCCAGGCGCTTCCCATAGCGCTGCCCGCTGTAGTCGTAGAGGTAGTCGGTGATCGCTGCCGGGTCGGAGAAGCCGCGCCAGCCCTCGCGGATCTCCGAGAGCTGGATCATGAAGTTCACGTCCCCGTTCTGGTAGTGCCCGTAGAGCGACCAGCGCTCCTGCCGCTCAAGGAGCGTGAAGTCGGAGACCATCTCGGCGTGCTGTTGGAGGCGCCAGTAGGCGTGCTCCAGGTTATCCACGACGAATCCCAGATGATGCCAGCGCGAGGCCGTGCCGTCGGACATCGGGATGTCCGGGCCGACGTCGAACAGGAACAGTCCGGTATGGCCGGTGGTCAACACCGTCATATGCGGATCGTGGCGGGCCACTTGCATCCCGAGGATCTCCGAAAAGAACCGGCACGCCCCCTCGCGGTCGCCCACCGCGATGGCCAGGTGGTCGAAGCCGATATTGCGCCACGGGCCAGGCGACGACGTGATCGGCACGATCATTGTCGCCAGCGTCACCCGCTCCCCGTCGCCGTAACCGCGCACGACCTCCCCGGCGAACATGTCCGGGTAGACCTCGACATCACCCGGCGCCCGCAGGATCAGCCGCCTTCCGCGCCGGATCTCCTCCGGGATCGCGTGATGGATGCCATCGTGGATGATCTCAAGCTGCTTCAGCGCGGCGGAATAGGTCGTCCCCTCGACGTCGAAGTTCACCGTCACTCGCTCGGTTGCGTCATGCTCGCCCATCGTTGCGCTAGCTCCTTATGTCGTGTCTCGCGTTCTCATCCGTTCG
>DAOKZM010000240.1:0-5607 GCA_035325665.1 Thermomicrobiales bacterium
GATCTCGCTCGTCCGCGGCCTGGACGGGACGCTCGCTGCGTCCTACGGGACGATCGTCGATCCCGACGGCGTCGCCAGCCATCTCGCCGCCGCGGACATCGACATCCACGTCCTCAACATCTGGACGAGCCCAGAGTCCGGGGCAACTTATCCCGCCGAATGGGAGATCGAGCTTCCGAAGCGCGGCTGGTCGATCCGTCTGACGCCATCGTTGGCCGATCAGGAGCTACAGACCCAGGCGACGACCGGCGTCACCTATTGGGAGGGCGAGGTACTGGTCAGCGGGGTGGTTAACGGCGCGCCGACCGATGGGCTCGGGTATGTCGAGCTCACCGGCTACGCAACCAGCGATTCGACGCGAACGCCGGATGTCGCGCCGTGAGCGGCGTCCCGTCGCCGCGGATAGTCGGATGTCATCCAGATTGGCAAGAGAGGAGCGCGATTCGCAGTGACAGCGCCAGTGCGCGAGGTGCGCGGATACGTCCGGATGACGACTCTGCGAGTCCGGCCGGAGGCCTCCCGATTGGCGCTGGACCGCTTTCTGTCGCTCTCGACTCCGCGCGTCACCGAGCTTCCCGGGGCGATCTCGATCGTCGGTGGCGGGAATCTGGAGAAAGGCTCGGGAATCTCTTTCTCGTTCTGGGACTCAGTCGAGGCGATCGAGCGGAGCAGCGGCGACCCCGAGACGGTCGAGGTCTTGGCCGGGTATGCCGCGTGGATGGCTGGGCCGTACACGGTCGGGTCCTTCGTCTTCGTGCGCGGCGATCCGCTGTTTCGGTTGGACGGGTCGGAGCGAGTCGCGAGGATCCTCTCGGCGATCACCGACGCAGAGCGAGGCACAGCGAGGGTGCGATACGACGTTGCTGCTCTCGCCGCTCATGGGTACTCGCGTCGTCGCGGTTGAGATCTGGCGATCGGCGCGGGCGATCGCGGCCACCGACGCGCGAGTGGCGCGCGACCTCGGCCGCGGCACGCCGCTGGCCGGCAGGATCAGCGCCGAGGTCGTCACGCTCTTCTGACCATTCCGCGGTGGCTATCAGTGCGGGTCCGGGTCTCCAGGTCCGGAGATGTCGTGGCGAAGCGCCCAGATCGCGAGCTCTGTCCGGTTGGCCGTCTGCGTCTTCCCCAGCAGGTTGCCGACGTGCGTCGTTACCGTCCGGTGGCTGATGAATAGCTGGTCGGCGATCTGGCGGTCGGACAGCCCCTGGGAGACGAGGCGCAGCACGTCGACCTCGCGCTCGGTCAGCCCGGCCGGACGTGCCGGGCGGGCGCCGGTCATCAGCGACTCGATCTCGCGAAGGCCGGCCGTCGCGCCGAGCTGAGTGAAGATGAGTCGAGCGTCGGTCAGCTGCTTCTCTGCGGCAGCCGCCTCCCCCGAGGCTAGCAGCCCGCGCGCGAGTTGTACCCGTGCCCGCGCCTCCTCATATGGCAACTGGCAGTAGTGCGCCAGCGCGGCCGCCGCGTCGGCCGCACGAACCGCCTCGGCGCCGTCGTTCGCGGCGCGGAGGGCCTCTGCCTCCAGCAGGAAAGCCCGGATCAGTGCCAGTTGGTGGTTCGTGGCGCGCGCGCGCTCCTGCTGGCTTACGGCGATCGTTCGCGCCGTCCGGTAGTCGCCGCCGGCGAGAGCGATCCTGCCCCGAGCGATGCCGAGTGTCAGATACCCGGGTGCAAACTCGCGCTCCGCCAGGTGTCGCTCGATCGCGTCAGCCCACTCGACCGCGCGGTCGATGTCGCGCATAGCCAGGCAGAGCTGGACGCGGAGGGAGACGGCGGTCAGCCAGTGCTGAAACGAGTGGTCGCCGCTGCCGGCTTCGGGCGCCAGCGCGATCTTGTCCAGCTCGCGCTCCGCGGCGGTGACGCGCCCCTCGGCGAACGCCAGCTCGGCAGCAAGGTTCCGGATGATGTCGCGCACCGCCTGCGGAGACTGGTCGATCAGCGCCAGCAGCGTTGGCATCAACGTCCGGACCATGTCCCACTCACCGTAGCTGAAGCGGGCGAAGACAAATGCCGGCTCGGGAGTGTCGGGGACGACGAGCCGTGTGCTGCGCAGACGCGCCAACTCCTCGCCCCGCGCCAGGAGCGCCTTCATCCGGGCCGGCTCATGCAGATTGGCGATCAGCCCGATCCGCATGACCGCGACCGCGGCGTAGTCCGTCGCCAGGTCGTAGCGCCCCAGTTCCTCGGCAATGTCGATGCTCTGGATCGTCAGGCCGAGCGCATCGTCCGGCTGTCCCCGCGCCACCCGCAGGCTGGACATGAACTGGAGCGCGACCGCCTGATACAGCGGGGTAGCGGTCCGCTCGCCGAACTCGAGCAGCTCCTGGGCGACCTTCTCCAGCTCGCTGAAGCGGCTCGTCGAGCCGTAGCAGTACCCGGCATACGACAGCGCCTCGGCGAGTGGCTCGTCGTCGCCGTGGGCGCGAAGGATCGGGATCACCTCGATGAGGATCGTCAGGCACCCGCTGACGTCGGCGTCCTCGTACAGCATCGTCGCGCGGCGTTGGGCCGAGCGCGCGAGCATGAGCGCGTCGCCGCGCAGCCGGGCACGCGTCGCGACGCGGTCGATCTCGCGGATGCCTCGCGCGCGGTCGTTCCAGACCAGCACGTCTGCCATCGCGAGCCTCACGTTGTCCTCCTCGACATCCGGGATGCGCAGTCGCTCCGCGATGAGGAGGGCCTTCTGGTACAGCTTGGCGGCCTCGGGAAACCCGAACTCGCCGCGTGCTTCGGCGGCAGCGTCCAGCAGCGCCGCGTAGGCGGTGGCGTGGTCGCCCGATCGCTCCGCATGCCGGGCGATCGCGCTGGCCCGACTGTCCGGCTGATCTCGCAGCCAGTCGAGGATCGCTGCGTGGACGAGCCGGCGGCGCAGTGGCGGCTGCTGTCGCGCGAGCGCCCGCTGGAACGCGCCGTGGCGGAAACGAATCGTGCCGTCGATGTCCTCGATCAGCAGCCCCATCGCCAGGGCGGCATCGAGGTGCTCGGCGATCTCGTTCGGCGACGTTGACCGTAGCGTCGCGAGCATGTCCAGGTCGATCTCCTCGCCCACGACGGCGGCCAGGCCGAGGATATCCATCGCCGCCTGGGGCAGCCGCGCGGAGAGCGCGGCCACGACGCTGCCCAGCGATGTCGGCAGCCGCTCGGCGCCGTCGTCGTCGGACGTCAGGTCGATCTCGCCTGTCTCGTGTGCCTCGATAAGCGTGTTGAGCACGAGCAGATTGCCGCCACTGAGCCTCGCCAGCGTATGGCGGAGACGCTGACGGGCGGCTGGCGACTCACCCGAGAATGATCCATCGACGAAGCGCTCGATATCGTCCGCCTGGATCGGCGGCAGCTCCTGGACGGTCGAGTTCGTCTCGCCGACGATCGTGTTGAGCCAGCCCGCGATCGACGAAGCGTGCGGATGCGGCGCGTTGACGGTGAGTATCAGCAGCAAAGGCGCCGACGCGACGCGTTGCGCCAGCGCACGGACCAGCGCGAGTGACGACTCGTCGGCCAGGTCAATGTCCTCGAAGGCGAGAATCAGCGGCGATTCTGCCGCGGCCTCGACCAGCACCGCGGCCGCGCGCCGACCCAGCTCGACGACGCCCTGGACGGCCGGCTCGGCCGCGCCGAGCGGCTGTGGCAGCCGGCTCTCCAGTGTTGGGTAGCTGGACGTCAGGTGATGCCAGGGGGCGAAGGGGGTGGCGTCATCGCCAGCGTAGCAGCGGGCCAGGACGACGTGCGGCCGGGCGGCGTGCTCCTCCGCGCGCTCGACGAAGCGTCGCAGCAGGACGGACTTACCGCTGCCCGGCTCACCGGCGATGACGACGACGCGGCCCTGTCCGGCGCAGACGCGGTCGAGCTCGGCCAGCAGCGCCGAGACCTCCCGCTCGCGGGCCACGAATGCCATGCGCTCGCGTCACCCCCGCTCCTGATCGCGCCATCCGACGCCAACTCAAGAATACTGTTCGCCGCAGGCGACTACCTTGTTGGTGTCCGTCGCCATACTCGAGCCCGTGACCCAGCGATCACCGGACAAGAACTCGACCATCGTCATGAAGATCATCGTATGTTGTGGTTCGTGTTCCCGTGCGGCAGCCTTCCTTGCCTTCCAGACGGCCTCCTCGGCGGCCTTTTCGGCGGTGTCTCCGTCGACCTCGCGAGCGGCCTTCTTAGCAGCCTCCCGGATGGCCTCCTCGTCGATCTTCCCGGCGGCCTCCCGCGCAGCCTTGGACTGGTTGTGGATATCCTGCTGGTCGGCAGGTAGATTGACGTGCTGCGGCCAACTGCCTGGCGCCGGGACAGCGCGTCTGCCTGACCACGTGGTGCCTTGGCCTGCAACAGTATTGATCATGATCCACTCCTCGGGATCGACGAGTTCTCCGCGATAGACAACGCCATTATCGAGCGCGATTATGAGATGGATCGGATCGCCGTTTGGATGTTTGTACCCGGATAGAGCGGCACTCGTGAGGATTTCCTGGAGGAGGTCGGCAAGCATGGCAGTCTCTCCTTCGGCACGAATGGCGGGACGCTCGGAGACATTCCGGCTCGAACGCGCACGCAGTCACGCGAGGAGCCGGCGTGGAAGGTTGGTGATCACGGCGGCCTCCGTTTCAGGCCACGGCACAGATCGATCGCCGCGCCGCGGATTCGCGGCGTGACACGATAGTAGGTGGAGCACGCACCCTCAACGTAGCATCAGCAGCCAAAGTTGTCAAAACTACCGTCGCTCCGTTCGGCTCGCCGGGCAGTCAGGTTGTAGGAGGCGGCCGATTGGGAGCTCGGCCGCCTCGACGGGGTGGGAAGGAGGGAGGAGTGAGCTTCAGTAGGCGGGCGCTGGCGGCCAGCTGATCCGCCAGCCCCGGCGGCGGCGTGCCCGCCAGCGCACGACCTCGTCGTCGCCCGGCAGGTCGTCGCGCTGCCGGCGCGGGTCGAGGATCCAGCGTCGCCGCTCGCGGTTGGCCTCATCGGCGATGTCGCGCCGTCCTGACGCGAGCCGCCCGTCAGGTTTTCGGTTCATCGGGGGCCTCCCGTCGTGTCGTATCGTCGTCGTGCACGCTGCTCTGCCGTGCGAGCTCGCGGAGCGCTGCGGCTAGCTCGTCGATCCAGGAACGCTCCGCGTCGGTCGCGGCCGTCGCAGCTTCCGCATCTGATGGATCGACGGCACGCGGCTGGTTGGGATGGTGCTCGTCCGGCCCCTTGGTCAGGAGCGCGAGTGGGATGAGGGGGCGCCGGACGAGCTGATTGACCATGCAGAGGTCCTCCATTGGGTGTGTGGCCGCGTTGCCGTCTACCGCTACTGACCGGGCAACCCCGGTGGTCTGGCACGATTGTCGGACCATCGCGTTCCAGCCACATCGGAGAGAATGCGCAAATCGTTTCAGTCGGGCGAAGCGGCGGGGATACGTAGGACTACGTAGGCAACGTATTTCAGCCGGCCAGAACCCCGGCCAGCGCCAGCGCGACCGTGCGTTCGGCGGTGCGGCGCAGGTCGGCCGGCGTGGCAATCCCGGCGCGCGCCGCCTCGACCAGACCGACGATGCCGAGCAGGAGTGCGCGGCCATCCAGTGCGGCGGCTTGTTCCGCCTGGCCGGGCAGCGCAGCCGCGGCCTCCACGAGCGGCGC
>DAOKZM010000241.1:0-5594 GCA_035325665.1 Thermomicrobiales bacterium
CGGAGCCGTGCTACGCCGTGCAGGACCCGTCGAGATTGTACGACTGCTTGAGGACGACGGTCGTGCCCTGGGTCACCTGGATCGTCGCGCAGGTGAATCGGACGGCGTTGACCGTCGCGGTCCAGTTGTCGTTCGGACAGCCCATGCGCTTGCCGGGGAATGTCAGGGAGGTGAACGTCGCCGTCAGGTCGATCGGCGCCTTGCCGTTCTTCGTCACGGTCGTCGAGTCGAGCAGCTCCTCGCCCGTCGCCGTAATCGGGTCCGCGCTGATGCCGGGTGCGGTGTTGCCGCCGTTGTTCGTGCAGGTAATATCGACCGGGACTCCCGTGGCGATCAGCTGGATGACGGACCCGTCCGCCAGACTGTCGGAGACGCCGGTCAGGAATCCCTGGGCGTTCAGGGCCAGCCCGATGCACGGCGACGACGCGCTGCAGTCGGTCGAATTCGTCGCCGCGAGGGTGTTGGCCTTTCGCGATGCCGTGGCCAGTGTCGTCAAATCCCCCGAGCTTCCGATCGCGGTGAAGTTGACGCGGTTGACGCGCATGCCAGCGATGGCGAGTGGGGTCATCAGCGCGAAGGCGGCGATGACGACGAGGGACACGACAGTCAGACGTTTCATAGTGGGTGTCCTCCACGATCTGCGACGACGAACGAGCGTGACGCGACGATCACCGCCGGGCGGCAGCCCGCTCGCGGCCCGGCTCGCGAAGACGCGCGGGGGCGGCGCAGTCAGATCGCCGATGGACGACCCTGCTCGAAATCCAGCGCGGGAACCTGGCCTCGGAGCGATATATCTCGCATCGTGGCGTTATCGTAGCACCGTTTTCCGTACTCGCATAGCCTGTAGTGCCGGAGCATCAGACCCTGTCGTTTGGCACGATCACGCGTCGCTGGTATCGTTTACGGTTGGCCGGTCTGGGCGAACCAGTGCCGGGACGTGTATCGCGCACCGGCGCGAATGAACGAGTCATCCAGAAGGGCCAAGAGACGCATGGTTCAACGACACGAGCTGACTGCATCCACCCGTTCGGTCATCGGCAAGGAATCCAAGAAGCTTCGCCGCGAGGGCGTTGTGCCAGGCATCGTCTATGGCCCGGTCATCGACGAGCCGGTCGCCGTCAGCGTCAACATGAAGGAGATCGACCGGACCTACGTCGCCTACGGTCCGAACGTCCTGATCGATCTGCTCGTGGACGGCTCGAAGTACACGGTCTACATGCGCCACATGTCGATGGACCGCCTGAAGCGCGAGCCGATGCACATCGAGTTCTTCGCGCCGAACCTGAACGTCGAGCTCAACGCGTCGATCCCGATCGTCGTCGTCGGCCAGCCAGCCAATACCGGTGGCATCCTGACCCATGGTCGCGAGGCCATCGACGTCCGCGGCCTGCCGGACAACCTGCCGGCCGTCATCGAGGTCGATGTCACCGGGTTGGAAGAGATCGACCAGACGATCCACCTTGGCGACCTGACGCTGCCGGCGAACGTCACGCTTCTGACCGACCCGGAGGAGATGATCGTCAAGCTCTCGGCGCCGCAGCTCGAGGTCGTCGAGGAAGAGGAAGCCGTCGAGGAGGAGGGCGCGGAGGTCGCAGCCGAGGCCGGCGAGGCGCCGGCCGAAGAGGAGCCCGCCGGAGAGACCGAGGGCTAATCCCGGGTCACCCCCGCTTCGTCCGGTTAAACAGCGAGTTCAGGTCTGGCCGTGTCCGGCGCTTGCGCCGCGCGGCCAATTCCATATCTCGCTCGGCGACTGCCGCCTCGAGATGGCGAGCATACTGGGCGGTCTCGCTGTACATCCGCTCGAGCCGCGCCAGATACTCCGCGCTCGGGTCACCACCGCGCGAGGGGCTGAGCTTCCACGGTTTGCGGCAGTAGCGCAGCAGCGGCGCGCAGACCTGTTCCCAGGTGAACCGCGCTGCGACGTCGGCCAGGCGCGAGCGGATCGCGTGGCCGCGATCCGGCTCCAGGACGCGCTCGATCGCCGCTGCGACCGAGGCGACGTCGCCAGGGCGCGCCAGCTCGCCGATGTCCTCGTCGCGGACGAGGTCGGCCAGCACGTCGCCGTCGCTGACGACAGCCGGCAGCCCGCACCAGAGAATGTCCATGACTCGCGTCCGGTAGGCGTAGCGCGCCTCGACCGTCTTGACGTGCAGCGAGAGCGCGGCGTCCGCCTCCAGCAGCCAGTTCTGGCGCTCGTCGTGCGGTGCCCAGTCGTTGAAGAAGACGTTGCGGTTCAGGACGCCGAGCTCGCTGGCCAGCGCGATTGCGTCGTCGACGATGCCCATCTTCGCCACCTGCGCTCCCGGGCTGCGAACGCCCATGAAGACGAGACGCAGCTCCGGCAGTGTCCCGGTGAGTGCTGCTACCGCCCGGATCGCCGTCAGCGGGTCGAGCCAGTTCCAGACGCCGCCGTTCCAGATCAGCAACGGGTCATCGTCGCCGATGCCGGGGAAGACCGAGCGCGGGCCAGGACCGGTCTTGCGCGGCTTGTCGGCCGGCAGACCGAACGCGACGACGTCGATCAGCGAGCGTAGCGCCGGATCGGCCTGCAGGTAGGCGGGCTCCAGCCGGCCGGCGACCGTCAGCGCGCCGAGCCAGTAGTCGCGCTGGCGCTCCGACGCGCAGAGGAAGTAGTCGCCGAGCCCGAGCAGCCGTTCGAGGATCGTGAGGTCGTCCCGGCGGTTCGGTTCGCCGCGCTCGGGGTCGAGCCGCGCGTACTCCAGCTTTTCGAGCACCCACGGCGCGTAGAGGTCGACGACGATGTGGCGACTGGCCAGCGCGTCCGGGTCGGCGTGCAGGTAGGGCAAATGCTGCGCGACAACGACATCGTGCTCGGCAACGAGGGCGGCGAGCCGGTTACCGCGCTCATCCTCGGACGTGCCCGGGCCGCCATATGCGACCAGGGTCACCCCGTGTGGCGCGGAGAGCGAGACGGTGCTCGGCGTCGCCAGCGTCACCGGCTGCTGCTGGCCGACGACCCGGGCCATGTTCCAGTAGCGGATGCCCGATCCGGCCATCCGTTCGCCGATCGTGTCCGACGCGATCAGAAGGACCGATGGGGTCGCCGTCACCTGATGCTCCCTCGTCTCGACTGGAATAATGCCGTCCGAACGGGGAGGGTGTCATGGGCGAGAGCTGGACGGCGGTCATCGTCAACTATAACGGCGCGGCATACCTCGACGCCTGTATCGCGGCGCTCGAACGGAGCACCCCGCGGCCAGCCGATATCGTCGTCGTCGACAACGCATCCACCGACGACTCGCTGGCGGAGCTAAGCGCCTTCCCGCGCGTCAACGTCCTGCGTCAGCCGCGCAACCTAGGCTTCGCGGGCGGCGCGAACGTCGGGCTCGCGGCGGTCGAGACGCCATACGCGTCGCTCCTGAACCCCGATGTCGAGGTCGAGCGCGACTTTGGCGCGGCGCTGCTGCGTGCGTTTGCCGATGATCCCGCCCTCGGCGCGGCCGGCGCGCTGCTGCTCTATCCCGAGACAACGACCGTCCAGCACGCTGGAGGCGTCATCGAGCGTCCGCTGATGACGACGCGACACCGGGCATACCGCGAGCCGGTCGAGTCGATCGGTCCCGAGAGCGTCGATGTCGACTTCGTCACGGGCGGCGCGATGGGGCTGCGGCTCGACGCGTTCCGGGCGGTCGGCGGCTTCGACGAGCAATTCGCGCCGGTCTACTACGAGGATGTCGACCTATGCGCCTCGCTGCGCCGGGCTGGCTGGCGCGTGCGGTTCGTGCCGGCCATGCGGGCTGCGCACCACGAGGGCGCGACGCTGGGCCGCTCTGATGACTATTACCGCCACCTTCACCGCAACCGCATTCTCTACGCGCTGAAGCATCTCTCACGGGGAGAATGGCGTCGCTCGTTCCTGCCGGCCGAGATCGAGCGCATCCGTGCCGACCTCGGCGAGGAGGGCGCCAACGACTGGCGAGCGTTCTCCGGCGCGGACGCGATCGAGGCATTATTGTCTGGCGACGGCGCGGCGGACTCGGCGTTCGGCGGGCTCTCGCCCGCGGCCGGTCAAGCGTCGGTCGCCGAGCTGAAGGCCGGCTGGGAGGTCCAGCGACGACCGCTCGGTGAGGGGCGGCTAAGGCGCTTGCTAACGCCGTGGAATCGACAGATCGACCGGGTGATCGAGGACCAGCGCGCGTTCAACGGCGCGGTCGTCCGCGCCTTCGAGCAGCAGGATGCGCTCAACCGCCAGCAGACGGCACACCTCCTGCTGATCGCACTCGACATGATCACGCGGCTCGGCGCTACCGATCGCTCGTTTGACGGCCCGCCAAACCGCCAATGACCGGAAGCGAGGGGTCGCGTCCGGAGTAGACTGCCCAGCCGATTAGCGCTCCCGGCAGGAATGGGGCGAGGAGCAGTAGCGGCAGGACACAGAACAGCGCCACGCTCTGACGCAGCAGCCAGACCGCGACGACGACGGTCACGACGAAGAGCAGCAGCAGGACCGGCGCGAAGAAGATCGCCTGCAGCGCGTGACGACGCAGGAACGGCTTGTCCTTCGCTGCGCCGGTCAGCAGCAACAGCGGGACGAGCGGCGTGAAGACATAGCCGAGCGCAGCCGCCATCCGCTCCTGCTGGCCGGGAGTCTCATCCAACCTGGTAGCGATCGTACACCTCGCTGAATCTGCCGCCCTCGAGTAGCTCCTGGCGCATGTTCGTCTCCGCCACTGCGAGCGACTCGACCTCCTCCAGCACCTCGACCACCAGCTCGGCCGGCACGATGACGACCCCGTCGGCGTCGCCGGCGACGAAGTCGCCCGGCCGGACCAGCACGCCGCCGCACTGGACCGGATGGTCGTAGCCGCTGATCCGCCAGCGGCGGATCGAGCTGGCCGGCGAGCGGTAGCGGGCGAACGTCGGGAAGCCCATCGCCAGGATCTGGCTGACGTCGCGCGTGCCGCCGTCGATGACGACGCCGGAGCAGCCGCGTCCCCGCGCGGCCGTGCTCATGAGCTCGCCCCAGTGGGCAGCCGAGTCGTCGCCGCTGGCGTCGACGACGGCGACGCAGAGCGGCGTCAGCGCGTCGAGGAACGCCTTGCGCATGTCCCAGTCGTCCGGCTCGAGAGCGGTGGCCGGGGCGCCCTTGCAGGTGTAGGCCGGCCCCGCGACGCGCATGTCCAGTGTCAGCCCCTGGATCGCGCCGTGGACCACCTGTTCGCGACGGCCACGCTTGTCGAGGACGTCGGCCACGGCGCCGGAATATACTGCCCGATAGCGCTCGCAGAGGTCGCGCAACGTCTGCTCGTCCATCTCACCTGTTCCCCTTACGGCTGCGTATCTCCGAGGAGTCTAAGCGGGCCGGCGATCGGATAGCAACCGCGTCGGCGCGTCAGGAGGATCCGTGGACAGTCGCACCTTCCGTGACGTGGTCGGCCACTTCCCGACCGGCGTCGTCGTCGTCACCAGCGCCGACCTGGCCAGCGGAGCGATGCACGGTGTCACCGTCAACGCGTTCGCGTCTCTGTCACTCGACCCGACGCTGGCGCTCGTCTGCATCTCCCGTGGCACGCAGAGCCACGACTTCCTGACGACCCGGCCGGCGTTCGTGGTCAACGTCCTCGCCCGCCGCC
>DAOKZM010000242.1:0-5539 GCA_035325665.1 Thermomicrobiales bacterium
CGTCCGCCGATGCGAGGCCGGCGGCGACGCGCCGAGAACTCACGTCGCCTAGCTCGTAGCGGGTCGCCGCCAGCGCGTCGGGCCGCTCGTCGCGTAGCCCGGCCATGACGGAGAGCGCTAGCGCCCCAGTTCCAGCGCCGTGCTCACGGACGACGAACCGCGCCGGCTGCCCGAGCCGGTCCCAGCACTCGGCCAGCTGACGGGCGAGGAGCGTGCCGAAGAGCGCATGCGTCTCCGGCGCGGTCAGGAAGTCGCCGCCAAACCCCGGCGCGGCGTCGCCCGCCGTGTAGTAGCCGTGCTCCGGGTGCGCCAGCGCCTGCTCCATGAATCGCGCGAACGTGATCCGCCCGGCCGCTTCGATCTCTTCGCGCAGCAGCGCGACGAGCTCCGGACGCGAGCGGGCGAGCAGACCTTTGTGAACGTCGGTCATCAGCAGGTCGATACCGCGTCTCCTCTCCGCGAGACCTTCACGTGCACCGCCCCTCTGAGGCGGCGTGCTTGAGTGTCCCATGTTTGGCGTGTTCTGCGTATGTAGGTGCGAGCGAGGCGGGCTCGGCAAGGCCAGCGGCGGTCGATCCAACGCTCAAGCGCTATGGCGTAGCGCGTCGCCGCGGGCGGACGGAGGTCCCTCCACAACGCCACAATGGCTGCATTGCGCGATCGTGCTCGCCCCGATCGCGCCTGGAGAGACTTCGTCGGAGATTGTCGGCGAGCCGAAGTGCTTCGCAACGTTCGCGGAAGCCGCGCGATACGGTTACGGCATGGATACCATGCCGGGCGGATGGAACAACATCGTATCGTCTGCCGATCCATATACGGGATGCAACACATGGTGGCACTACGACTACTCATACCATTCATCGTCGAGCCCCAAGATCGATTGCAGCTCATGCGGCTGGATGGGCGCCATGGATAACGCCACGTCGTCAGAGGAGAGGGGATCGTAGGCCACACCGCCGTCGCGATGAATCCGTGAGGCTACGTCGCGGATCTTGCCGAGTCCGCTCGCCACGCCAATGTGAGCAATGAGGTTGGACAGTCCTGTGAAAGGCGCGTCAGTGGAACAGCGACTCGAGATCGACACGCTCGCTGGCGATGACCGTTACGCGACGAATCAACACGAGCTCGCCCTCGTACGAGCAGCGCTGAACGACGCGCACGCCTTCGCGCAGCACATCGACCTCGCCGTCGAGCTCGACCTTGCGCAGCAGCGCCTCCAGTGCCATCCTGACATCCTCGGTCATGGTCGTGCTCCGTTCTCTCGGTACCGTCAGATAGTCCGATGAGAACCACGACCTGGCCGTCTTCGTCAACGACTCACAGTCACTTACACACTGTCTGGGACTCTAACTCCAGGTGAGCGTTGGCGCCTGGGACTCGCTGCAGGATACTAAGGTCCTCGTAGCAAACTGGATGACCCATGAAAGGCTGACTGCTGTTAGCTTCACGGCGCCGCTGTACGATGAACGCGGCGTGTGGCGTGTGGTTGTTACGCCGCATCATTCGTCCAGCCCCTCGTCTGTCTTCGAGTTTCAGCTCCCGTAGAGGAGTCCCGCGACTATCCCTCGTTGATCCCGCCGTGGATCACGATAACGCGAAGGGTGTGCGTCCGTACGCAGGGACGTTGCCACGGCTGATGGGGCGGTTTCGTGTCGACGAGTCAAATGCGCGTGGGAAAAGGACCGTTCCGGTTGGAACGGGCTGGCTCACTGAACCATCGTGCCTTTGCGCGGTGGGCTAGTAGGCCCGGACGGGCCACATGCCGCGGGGCTGGCTGCGGATGGTGTCGATGTCGGCGGCGACCATGTCGGTGACCATCTGCTCGAAGCTCACCTCGGGATCCCAGCCGAGCTCGCGGCGGGCCTTCTCGGGGTTGCCGACCAGCAGGTCGACCTCGGCCGGACGCAGGAAGCGCTCGTCGATGACGACGTGGTCCTCCCAGTTGAGGTCGGCGGCGTCGAAGGCGATCTCGCAGAGGCGGCGGACGGTGTGGGTGCGGCCGGTGGCGACGACGTAGTCCGACGGCGCGTCCTGCTGGAGCATCAGCCACATGGCGCGGACATAGTCTCCGGCGAAGCCCCAGTCGCGCTGGGCGTCGAGGTTGCCGAGCGCCAGCGTCGTCGCCAGCCCCTCGCGGATCAGCGCGACGCCGTGGCTGATCTTGCGCGAGACGAACTCGAGGCCGCGGCGCGGGCTCTCGTGGTTGAAGAGGATGCCGGATGTGGCGAACATGTCGTACGACTCGCGATAGTTGACGGTGATCCAGTGGCCATAGACCTTCGAGACGCCGTAGGGGGAGCGCGGGTAGAACGGGGTCGTCTCGGTCTGGGGCACCTCCTGGACCTTGCCAAACATCTCGGACGACGAGGCCTGGTAGAAGCGCGCATCCGGCTTGGCGAGGCGGAGCGCCTCGAGCATCCGAGTGACGCCGAGAGCGGTGAACTCGCCGGTGAGGACCGGCTGCTGCCAGGAGGTCGGGACGAACGACTGCGCCGCGAGATTGTAGACCTCGTCGGGCTGGAACTCCTGGATGAGGCTAATGAGCGAGAGTTGGTCGAGCAGGTCGCCGTGGACGAGCTCGATACGGTCCATCAGGTGCGCGATCCTGCCGACCGTCTCGGTACTGGTGCGTCGCATCATGCCGATGACGCGATACCCCTCTGCGAGCAGGAGCTCGGCGAGGTAGGAGCCATCCTGCCCGGTGATGCCGGTGATGAGTGCCGTCTTCGTGCCTAGGTTCAATCCACTTCGTCCTTTTCATCCCAGCGTCGGCAAGCGTGCCAGCATCGGATGATAGACTGCGCCGCGAACGAATCCAAACGAACGAAGGTCGGGACGCCGCGTGACGACTGACGGGTTGACCGAGGTGACGCTGGCTCGCGTCTGGCAGGAGGGACTGCTGGCCGGCGAGATGCGCACGGTCGATGGCCGCCGGTTGCGGGTCATCTACCGGGGCGTCTGGACGCACGCCGACGGGCCGGACTTCCGCGACGCGATGATCGAGCTGGACGGTGCGCTGGTACAAGGCGCGGTCGAGCTGCATCTGCGCGCGTCCGACTGGCAACGACACCGGCATCAGCAGGACCCGAACTACGACGCGGTCGTGCTGCACGCCGTGCTCGACGACGACCTGCCGGAGCCGGTCGTCGGCCCTCGAGGCCTGCCCATCGCCACCGTCCGGCTGCGCGACTACCTCGGCGCATCGCTCGACGGGCTGGCGCGGGGCGTCAAGGGCGTGGCGCTCGGGCCGGTTGGCGGGCTGCCCTGCCTGCCGACGCTGGCTGGCGGGCGCGAGGGGCTTGTCCGCGGCGTACTGCGTCGCGAGGGCTGGCAGCGGCTAGCCGGTAAGCAGCTGGCGTTCCGCCAGTCGTTCGAGCGGGAGCCGGCCGGGGAGGTCCTCAAGCGCGGGTTCCTCGACGCGCTCGGCTTGACGCGCAACCGGGCCGGGATGGCCGCGGTCGCCGACTACGCGCCGCTCGCGGCGCTGGAGCTGGCGGCGATGAGAGGACTGGCCGATGCGCGGGGGATGCTGCTGGCGGTGGCCGGCTTTCTGCCGCTCGCGCCCGCCCACGCGCTGCTGGCCGGGCTGGAGCCGGCCGATGTCGTCGCCGCGGAACGCGCGGGGAACGAGCTGGCCCGCGAGTGGCGGTTGGAGCGAGTCGGGCTTGGCGCGTGGGCGCTGAACCGCGTCCGGCCGGCCAACCATCCGGTCCGGCGGCTGATGGCGTTCGCCGACATCCTGCGCGCGGCGACGAATGGTGGGTTGCTCGGGACGATGCTGGCGATCCCACTCGACCGGCCGGACGCCTGGCGGCGCTGGCTGCTGGCGGCCTCGCCGCGACTCGGGCGGTCGCGAGCGGACCAGATCGCGGTCAACGTGCTGGCGCCGTTCGTCGCGGCCTTCGCCGAGGCGACCGGCGACGAGGCGCTGGCCGAACGCATCGGCGAGCTGTGGGAGCGGCTGCCGGGGACGGTCGACGACCAGATCGCCCGCACGACGCTGGCGCAGATCTGCGGCGACGCGCCGCTGCCGATCCGGCTGGCGATCGAGGTGCAGGGGCTGCATCGGATCGGACGCGATGGCTGCCGGGAGCTGCGCTGCTTCGCCTGCCCGATCGCGCTGCTGGCGGCCACGCACGAGCCTGAACGCCGGCGGCTGGGGCTGCCCGGAGAGGAGTGATCGTCTAAGGCGTGCGACCGGGAGCGTTCACCGTCACGACGCTGCTGCTAACGTTCCCTGCAGCGTCGGCGGCATGGATGGTCACCGTCACTGAGCCGACGCTGCCGCGGAGGTCCAGCAGGGCGACGTACTCACCGTCATCAGTTCGATACGGTCCGCTCACCGTCGCGCCGCCGGACTCGATGCGAACGCTATCGACGCCTGTATCGTCGTGCACGGCGAAGCGCAGGGTCGGCGTGAGACGGCTCGCGTCGAGCGTCGCAGCCACGCCG
The DNA here is from genome assembly GCA_035325665.1 of Thermomicrobiales bacterium. GTDB lineage: Bacteria > Chloroflexota > Chloroflexia > Thermomicrobiales > CFX8 > JAMLIA01. The sequence continues at coordinate 4,453 of DAOKZM010000242.1, forward strand.
ATGGTGGGCGCGATGGTGTCGAGCGCGAGCGCCTTCCAGACGGCTCCGGCGATCGCCCGATGGCCGGCGTTAGTTGGGTGGACATCTGAGGGGTTCAGCGTAAGCTCGTCGATGCGGCCGGCGAACGCTGTCGCTACATCGGCGACCTGCGCGTTGCTGGCGGCAGCGCCCGACGCGATGACCTCGTTGAAGCGCGCGACCCACCAGGCGGCCGACTCGACGATGGCCGGATCACCGGAGGACAGGTCGTAGTAGTTCGTGACGACGATCGGCACGTCCGGACCAACCGCGGCGCGGACGTCCGCCAGTGCCGCCGGGTAGGCCAACTGGAAGTCGTCGAGGGCTGCCTGCCGATCGCCGGTATCGCTGCCCGAAACGCGCAGCATCTCGTTGCCGCCCAGCGAGAGAGAGACTGCGGCGATGGGCGCGCCTCCGCGCGAGAGCCGGTTCACCAGGTCGCGGTAACGAGCGAATTGGCCGCCGTCGCGAAATGACCGGGCCGTCTCGCCAGGGACGGCGAGGCTTTCGAGCGCCACGTCCTTGCCGGTCTGGCGCGCGAGCAACTCGCGGACGATCGCCGGATAGCCGCGCTCGCGAGGCAGGCTGGAGCCGATGCCGGCGGCGATCGAATCGCCGAGCGCGATGTAGACCTGCGATCCGGCGGACCGAGCCGGCTGACCCGTCGCCAGCAGGCCGGCGACCAGCAGCGCGGATAGCGCCAGCGCCGGCAGCCACGACCGCCGCGTCATTCGGCGTCATCCACCAGACGCGCGAGTATCGGCAGGTTCTCGCGGACGAGGTCGAGCGAGAACGTGTCGCCGAGCACGTCGGCGAGCGCCTCAACCGGCACGACGGTGATACCCGGCGGGGTGACAACATCCTTGCTGGCAGTCACCAGAAAGTAAGCCGTCCGCTCGTGGAGCGCGTCGCCTTCGATTCCGGCCCACCCGGCGATCGTTGCGGCGCTGTCGAGCGTCGCACGCACGGCGCGGACGGCGGCGGCTGAGGTGGTCTCGCCGTCCGCGATTCGAGTGACCGGGAAGCGGGGGCCGCCCTCCGCCGCGACGACCGCGACACCCGCGCCCGG
>DAOKZM010000243.1:0-5525 GCA_035325665.1 Thermomicrobiales bacterium
CCAGTCCTGTACCAGTTCGGTGCCTCGTTGTCACTCATGAATAATCCGGGCTAGATCGTCTCGTCCTCTTCGGCCGGACCGGTCGTCTCCTCGATGTACTCGGTGTCATCCTCGTCGCCCTCGGTCTCCCGACCCTCGAACTCCTCGGCGTCCTCGGTGTCCAGCTCCTCGTCCTCCTCGTCGCCGAGCAGCAGATCCGGTTCGTCGCGGAACAGGCGCGTGTCGCGGAGGTAGGCGCGCGGGATCGAGATCTTCCCCTGACGCGGAAACGACAGCCTGGCGCCCATCTCCGGGCTCTTCTGCGTCTCGCGAATGATCACCCGGACGCTCTGCCCCGTGTTCGCCGTGACGTAGACGGCGTACTCGTTCGAGAGGCTGGTGAGGTCGATGATACGGCGGGCGAGCCGCGGCTCGAACTGGCCGATGTACTCGCCATCCTCGTCGTAGCAGCGGATGGTGTCACCCTCGATCTGCATCGTCAGCTGGTCGCCGCTCGACAGCTCGGTCAGCACGTCGGCCGGCGCGACGGCGACGAGGTCATCGACGTAGGTCTTGCCGATTTCCTCGACGAAGATGCCCGCGCGGAGGTTGCGGGTTCTCCCCGTGGCCTCGACCTCGGCTTCGGTGTCCTTGAGCGGCTCGAGGCGGCTGATGTTGCGCTGGGCGATGACGTTGGCCGGGTCCAGCGAGAACGCCTGCTGGTACGCCTCGTAGGCTGAGCGGAAGCGGCGCATCTCGAAGTAGGCCTTGCCCAGACGGTTGAACGCTGCCGCGTCGCGCGGGGAGCGCTCGATGATCTCCTTGTTCACCTCGACGGCCGCCGTCCAGTCGCCGTCTGCCGCGACCTGCCGCGCCTGCTCCTCGAGGAGCCTCTTGGCTTTGCCCTTGGTTGACTGTGAGGACACTCTGATTCCCTTCTCGCTCCCGAACCGGGAGGACGAACCGATACCTGATGACGGTCGCTAGGCGTGTGACAGCACGCTGACCGGCTCGCCGAGGACGTACCAGGTGGTTGCCTCGGTGATCCGGACGTCGACGAGCTGGCCGAGCCAGTCGCCGGTCGCGTCGAAGAAGACGAGCTGGTTGCCGCGCGTTCGTCCGCGCCAGCGGCCCTTCGCGTAGCCGTCCACGAGGATGTTGCGCTGTTGGCCGACCATGTCTCGGAATTTCCGGGCGCTGATCTCCTCCTGCAGCCGCTCGACGGCCTGATGCCGGGCGTGCTTGACCTCGTGGGGGACCTCGTCCTCCCATCGCGCCGAGAGCGTGCCCGGTCGTGGCGAGTACATCGCGACGTGGACCTTCTCGAAGTTGAGATCGCGCAGCAGGTCGAGCGTGTCCTGGAACTGCTCGTCAGTCTCGCCGGGGAACCCGACGATGATGTCGGTGGAGAGTGTGACATCCGGGATGGTCTCGCGGATCTTGGCGATGCGGTCGCGATAGTGCTCCTGAGTATAGGTACGGCGCATCCGTCGCAGCACCTCGTTGTTGCCTGCCTGGACGGGCAGGTTCACGTGCTCGCAGGCACTTGGCAGCTCGGCGATCGTCTCGACCAGCTTGTCCGAGAAATACTTCGGATGCGACGTCAGGAACCGCAGCCGCTCGATACCGTCGATCGCGTCGACCGCGCGGAGCAGGTCGGCAAGGTCCCGCCCGTCCGGCAGATCGTGGCCGTACGCATTGACCGTCTGGCCGAGCAGCGTCACCTCACGCACGCCCTGATCGGCCAAGCGCCGGACCTCGTCGACGATGTCGTCGAACGGACGGCTGATCTCCCGGCCCCGCCGGTAGGGGACGATGCAGTAGGAGCAGACGAAGTTGCATCCGTAGATGATCGGCACGAACGCCGCTACGCCGGGGTTCGACATCACCGGCTGATAGAAGTGCGGCAGTTCGGCGAGGTCGGCGTCGGCGCCGCGAAGCTCGGGAACGATTTCGACCAGCCGGTCGAACTCGGAGGGTTCGAAGAAGAGGTCGACGTGGGGGAACCGCTCGCGCAGCTTCGGCTCCTGGCCGGTGACCATACAGCCGGTCAGCGCGATCCGCACGTCCGGCCGCGCCCGCTTGACGCGCGCCAGCGACCCGATCTTGCCGACCACCTTGTCCTCGGCGGCCTGGCGGACGACGCACGAGTTCAGGACGATGACGTCGGCGTCCGACTCGACCTCGGTGCGGCGATAGCCGACCTGGCTGAGCATCGCCTCGACCTTGGCGGATTCCGCCTCGTTCATCTGGCATCCGATTGTCCAGATGCAATAGCGCTTATCGCCATCCTCGCGCGTCGCCGCGTCTGGCGACGGCGTGGCCCGTCGGACGAGGTGAATTGGCTCCACGCTGATCCTCCCAACAACATAAGGGCACCGCGGGGCGCCCGACCGGCGATTATACATCCTTCGGAGATCGAGGCATCCGTCGCCACAGTGTCACACTGCCGATGACATAACCCGTAGAACGTCTGTTCGTACGCAAAACATGAGAATAAATCACCGTGTACGTACAGAGTGCGAGTCTCCGAGTTCTCTGTTAGGATAGTCATCGACGCAGAGGCCTGTGACCATCAGGAACGCATCTTTCAGGGCACGCATGCCGCAGCCCCTGCGTACGAACGCGCCTTTGAGAGCGAAACTCACGGTGGGGGTGGTCGGATGGTGAAGCGAAAATGCGGCACGTGCCGCCACTTCAAGGACGGCGGCATCGCCGGTTCAGGATGGTGCCATCATCCAGCCCGGCGCGAGCTGCACCACATGGTCCTCGTTCGTAAGACAGAGATTGGCTGTCGCAACGGTTGGGCCCAGGATCTGTGGGAGCCGGCTCCTGGACTTTCCGGTGATGCGGATGGCGCTAGCGACCATATCCCAGATCCGTCACAGATCCCGACCTCGCTTCCAGGCGGTCTTGCCGTGGACCGAGATCAACCGCCCGCGGCGTCTGGCGAGATGTTCACCGACAAGCTGACCTCGATTACCATAGCCGGGCCGCGCTCCACGCCGACGAGCGAGACGCCGGATTCAGACCAGCCGCCGGCCCCGATCGATCGATCGGACGTCCGCGCCGCGCGCCGTCGGCGTGTCGAACAGCTCGAGCGCGATCGGCAGCAGCAGCAGCGCGATCGAAGCGACGAAGCCCGCAAGCTCCTCGATGCGTCGGCGGACGCCAAGCCTGCGCCGGTCCGGTCCGTTACCGACGCGGGCAGAGGTGTCCGTCCGAGTCAGTCGCAGAACCTCGGCGCGCGGCCGAATCGGCCGACGACTCCCTCAGCGAATCCGCAGCCGCCGGGAGCCGCACCCGCAACTCCGTTACGCGCCACGATCACCGAGCGCGCTCCGCTGAGACCGATGGCCGAGATCCAGCCGCCGCGCCCCCCGGCAGGCGGCGCCTCGCGCGATGCATCTGTGTCCTTCGGCGCGAGTCCGTCGTCATTTCGTGATACGCGAGGACCGGGTCCGGTCAAGTCGTCCGAGCGACAGATCGCGAAGCAGCCAGCATCGTCCGACGCGCTGCTGCGGTGGGAGACCGACCCACTGCCGGTCGCTGAGGTGCAAGCGCAGCTGCATCTCCAGCCTTCGCGCTCCGAGCAGCGGTCGAACGTTCCGGCGTCGCCACCGGCCCGGAGCCGCGTTTCCGCCAGCCAGCCGGAGCCAGAGCCGCCAATTGGAGAGCGCGACCCGGGTTGGATGGTCTGGGCCGGCCAGATCGAAGACGGGCGGCCGCGCGATCCGGTGCTCGACCAGCCATCTCAGCCGGCGGAGCAGCCTCTCGAGAGCCTGCCTGCCGCGATGACGGTCGACCCGATCGACAGCGCCAGCGGCACGCGGAAGATGCCGCAGTGTTGTGCGACGTGTCGCGACTTCCGGCCGGTCGGCGACGGCGCTTCCGGTTGGTGCGCCAACCCGCACGCGTTCAGCACCAAGCGTATGGTAGAGTCGAGCGATCTTGCCTGCCGATCGAGCGTTGGGAGCTGGTGGCTGCCGAACGACGAGGTCTGGCTGGACCATGCGGATACGACGCACCATAGCCGGCCGACGCCGCTGCTCGATGAGCTTCGCAAGCCAAACATCGAACGCGACCGCGAGATGCCATCGCATCCCAGCTAGTGTCGGTGGGGCGAGATCGGAACGGCTTCCGGGTGTGGGGATCCGGCCGCTGACGACGAGACGACTAAGGCATGTATGTCCAACTTCGGTGAGCTGCTTCGGCAGGCACGTGACTACAAGGGTGTGACGCTTCGCGAGGCGGAGCGTGCGACGCGGATCAGCCGTGCTCACCTCGCCGCACTCGAAGCCGAGGATTTCTCCGCGCTACCCGCGATGACCGACGCGCGGGGGATCGTCCGGAACTACGGGCAGTATCTCGGCCTTGACCCGCTGACGACGGTGGAGCTCTTCGAGCAGCGCAGCAGTGAGATCGCCCGGCGGCGCAACGTCGTCTCCGCGACGACGACCTACGACGCCCGCACGCACTGGGCGCCGAACTTCGCCATCATCGCATTCATGATCATCATGGCCGGGATCATTTTCACGTGGATCTATTCGGCCTACCTGCGGCCCGCAGAGACGGCCGCGCCGACCGCGGTCAGCGTTGCGACCGTAACACCGGTCTCCGCGTCTTTACTCGCCCAGGTCACCGTCCAGACGACCGAGGCGGCGCCGCCACCGGCGACGCCCACGGCCGGCGTCGCGCCGACGCCGACCACCGCCCCAGCTCCGGCGCAGGTCGTGGAAGCCCCGGCCGAGCCGACTGCTCCGCCAGTCGAGGCGGCCGAAGAGGAGGTCGCCACCGATGCGCCAGCCACCGCCGGACCACACGCCTTCGTCATCTGGGTTACCGACGACGTCTGGGTGCAGATGATCGTAGACGGACAGGTCGTCGCTGATGATGTCTTGCCAGCCGGCACCGAGCTGAGCTACTCCGGCAGCAGCGTCTACGTGGAATCGGGCAACGCCGCGTTCGTGCACGTCTATGTCGATGGCGAGGACTATGGCGTCCTCGGCGACAGTTGGGATTCCGCCTTCGCCTTCCCGTAGCCGCCGACGCGGCGTCATGCTGGAGGAGTGCGCATTGTCCGGGCCGATGGTGTTCTCCGACCCCTACGTCTCGTCGTCGCCGGTCGTTGGGCGGGCCGTCGCGGTGTTACGCGGCGTCACCGACAGCCGCGGGCTGGCGCTGGCCGGCCACCGGTCGCGCGCTGTCCCGGCCGGCGCGATCCACGAGCTGATGATCACCGACGAGGACGCGCGTCTTGAGGGGCGTGTCGACCGGGTCGCGCTGCTGGCGTTCTTCGAGGTCGTCGAGGCCGGCGTCATCCTGCTCGATGGCGTGGTGACGATCGGCGACGCCCAGGTCGGTGTTGTCGCCGGGTTCGATGAGACGCACATGCCCAACCACCAGAACATCTGCCTGCGCGGCGAGCTCCGCGACGGCGAGTCGTTGCGGATTGCCGTGGGCGATCGCGTCGAGATCGCTGGCGCTGGTTAGCGCGCGGCGGCAGGCACGCGGACGCGAATCGGCTCGTCGTAGAGAGTGACCTC
>DAOKZM010000244.1:0-5524 GCA_035325665.1 Thermomicrobiales bacterium
GCGGCGCTATGGGAGCAGCGGCTGCGCCGCTACCGGGGGTTCGAGCACCTGGAGCCGAAGCTGCTTCCCCCCGACACGCCGACCGAGCCGCTTGCCGCGGGCTTCGGGCTGTCGACGCTGGAATCATGTGGGTTCGAGCTGTTCGACAGCTCCGGCCCGATCACGATGCTGACCGGCGCCTGGACCGTGCCGCACCTCAACCACAGCCCGGGAGGAGGACCGCCGAACCACTTCCGGACCTTCTTCGGCCTCGGGTTCCTCGACGTCCATGTCGAGATGACGGTCGACACCGCCCAGGCCATCACGACGCTGGTCCGGATTCACACCGGGGCGCAGGTCGCCCTGCCGGTCAGCCCCGGCGACACGATCAGCGCCACGCTGTGTCTGCAGGCCAACACGGCCGGCGCCGCGTTCTACGGCCTGGTCAACGAGACGACGGGCCAGACGATGAACTTCAACATCGACACCGGCTTCCCGCCGGCCGTCGCGATCAATGCGGGGGTCAGTCGCGGCAGCGCGTTCAACGGCCCGCCCGACCCGCTGGCGCGCTTTGGCGTCGTGTACTTCGACGAGGTCGTCGCCTACAGCACCAAGGGGACACGGCTGCTGACCGACGGCGTCGCGACCACGATGACCGACCGCAACGGAAAGACGCTCGCCATCCCGCAGCGGCTCAACGCCTTCAAGGCGCTCTACCGCAGCAGCTAAGCCGCTCGGACCATCGCTCACGGCCCCTGGGGCGGGACGCAGTTCCCGCCCCGTACTCGCCGTGCGCGGGCAGCCGTGGCACGGCTGAAGAGCGCGACCAACGCCGCACAGGACGCGCATCCGCAACCCTGCCGACAATCCGTCTGTTGTCTGATATGGCGCAACTGCCTACAATGCCCCGGGTCGTCTGTAGATGTCGGTGAGGTGTAGCACCGTTATCTGACCTCCGTATCTGACATCAGGACTCCGAAGAACGGGCAGTGTACCGGATGGGGCGGGATGGGCTGGTCGGCGACGGGGACGAGTGAGCGGTGACGATCGACACTGAGCAGGTGCGGCGGCTGATCGAGGCGGGCGAGTCGTTCGCCGTCGAGTTCAAGAGCGACAAGCGGCGGCTATCGGATCATGACTTGTGCGAGAACGTCGTCTGCCTCGCCAATGCCGACGGCGGGGTGATCCTCGTTGGCGTCGAGAACGACGGCCGTGTGACAGGAGCGCGTCCGCGGCATGACGGAACGACCGAGCCGCGCAAGGTCCAGGCAATGATCTTCAACAACACGGTCCCATCGATCAACACTCGCATCAGCCTCCATCGGATTGGCGACGCCGACGTGCTGGCGATCGAGGTCGATGCCTACCCCGCCATCTGCGCGACGATTGATGGGAAGACCTTGCGACGGGTCGATGGTATCGATGGGCCGGAGTGCCGGCCGTTCCTTCCCCACGAGCACGCGAGCCGGCGTAGCGACCTGGGGTTACTCGATTACTCCGCCCAGCAGATCGAAGGCGCGACCTGGGACGACCTGGACCCGTTGGAGATCGAGCGTTTGCGCCAGACGATCGCGCGCCGGAGCGCGGAGCGAGCGCTTCAGGAGCTCGATAGCGTCAGCCTGGTTCAAGCGTTGCAGCTTGTCGAGAGCAGGGATGGCGGTTTGATCCCGAACATCGCGGGCATGCTCCTGCTCGGTCGAGAGCCAGGGATGCGGCAGGCGGTACCGACCCATGAGGTTGCGTTCCAGGTACTCGACGACCGGGGCGACGTGCAGGTCAACGACTGGTTCTATGGCCCGCTCCTGCGGACGCTCGAAGAGATCGAGCTGCGCTTCAATGCGCGCAACACGGAGCGCGAAGCCATCGTGGGTTTGATTCGATTGCCGATACCTGACTACGCACCGGATGCCTTTCGGGAGGCGTTGAATAACGCCGTCGTGCATCGCGACTATGCCAGGCGCGGAACTGTTCACATCCAACTCTACCCAGAACATTTGTTTGTGAGCAACCCGGGCGGTTTTGTTGAGGGTATTCGACTCGATAATCTGCTCACCCATGAGCCCAAGCCGCGGAATCAGCGCCTTGCAGCAGCGTTCCGCAGAATAGGGCTGGTTGAGACGACTGGACGGGGGATCGATCGGATCTATGAGGGGCAACTGCGCTATGGTCGCCCCATCCCAAACTACAGCGCGAGCGACCGTGAAGCAGTCCGCCTGACGCTTCGCGGCGGTGACAGTAGCCGCGAGTTCGCGGTCTTCGTCTACGAGCAGGATCGCGCAGGCGCCCGCCTGAGCCTCGACGACCTGATCGTTCTCGATCAACTCCAATACGAGCGCCGGTTGAGCGCGGAGACAGTGGCATCGCTTATCCAGCGGGACGAGACGCGCGCGCGTGCCATTCTGGAGCGACTGGTAGAGAGGGGATTGATCGAGGCGATCGGGAGCGCACGGAATCGCTCGTATCACCTCAGCGCAATGCTCTACCGGCGGTTTGGCACACCATCGGGCTACGTTCGGCTCCGTGGGTTCGATGCGATCCAGCAGGAGTCGATGATCCTCGCCTACGTCAGGGCACATGGACGGATCACTCGTCGTGAGGTCAAGGCGCTATGTGGCATCGAGGACCATCAAGCGCGCTATCTCCTGCAGCGATTGGCACGAGAGAACAAGCTTCAGCAACGCGGCGAGCGTCGTGGGGCCTATTACGAGCTTCGTTTGGACGAATCGCCATAGTTATGGTCGACAATCCAAAACGGATTGAGGTGTCTACCATAACTATGAGGTGTTCCCATATGTCACGATGCTGCTATGAGTACTGCGCGACGAGCTGACCCGCATCCCTGCTACCATGCCGCGCAACGTGAGGCGGCACGAGGCGGGGGTGGTGTGAGATGGGGCAGCCTGCGTCGGCGGTGTTTCCGTGGTCGGTGGCGCCGGAGCCGGGGGCCGGGGAGAAGCGCTCGGGCTACCTGCGCTGGCGCGACGACGCGCTGCGCGGCTGGGAGTGGCCGTATATCGCCGTCCGCGGCAACGAGCCGGGGCGGGCGGTGGCGATCGTCGCCGGGCTGCACGGCGGCGAGTACCCCGGCATCCTCGGGGCGCTGCGCCTGGCGCGGATGCTCCAGCCGGAGCGCGTGCGCGGGTCGCTGCTGATCCTGCCGGTCGTCAACCAGCCCTCGTTCTGGGCGCGCTCGGCCTTCGTCACCCCGCCGGACGGCAAGAACCAGAACCGCGTCTTCCCCGGCAACGCCCTCGGCACGACGACCGAGGTGCTCGCCTGGCGGCTGATGGAGGAGGTCGTCGGCCCGGCCGATGTGGTGATCGACCTACACAGTGGCGATGTTTTCGAGTCGCTCGCCTCCCACGCCGTGCGTTACGAGCTGGGCGACGCGGCGATCGACGACCTGACGAAGCGCATGTGTGCGGCGTTCGGGCTGCCCTTCGCCATCACTTACCCACGGCCGTCACGGCCGGGCGGGCTGGTCGGCAACGCGGCGCTGGCGGGCAAGCCGGCCATGCTCGTCGAGGTCGGCGGCAACGGGGTGGCGAGCGACGAGGACGTGCTTGCGGTCTTCCAGGGGCTGATCAACGCGCTGCGCGTCGTCGGGCTGCTGGGCGGGCTCCTGCCGGAGTCGGCGGTGCGCTGGCTGGGGGCCGGTTGGCAGTTGCGGGCGCCGGCCGACGCGCTCTACGACCAGCTCGGCGAGGAGCTGGCGAGGCCGGTTGCCGAGGTCGCGGGGGTCGCGCTCTATCACATGAGCGCGCTGGCGGTCCGCGAGGGGGACCCGCTGGTCTACGTGACGCCGGAGGCGGAGAGCTGAGAGAGGGTTCCAGCCTGGCTCCGATTTGTGCAGGGGCGGAGCCAGGCCAGGAGGGGGATGGAGGTGGAGCGGCGTGACCGCGCCGTCCGTTATGTGGATGGTTCGCGGGAGGTGGGGAGTCTCCCGCGCGGTGATCGTTCTCGATTCCGCGGCACCTTCGGAGCATCATTGCGTCCCGGTGGCCATGTGCCGGCGGGGTCCGGATCATCGCACCCGGCCTGAACCGGGTATGCTCATATACTAGGCAGAAGCCCCGACGAGGGCTATCCGTCCTGGGGACAGGTTGGCGCATCCAGCCGGACGGCCCGGCCCCTGTCCGGTCGTACAGGTCGCGACGCCGTCGCGTGAAGGGGACCTCTCGTGCTGATCTTCGACCGGCTCGTGCTGGACGTCGCGTACCTGGACCGCGCGATCACCTTCTACACGCAGGCGCTCGACTTCGAGGTCGTTACTACCGCCGACTGGCTCGGCCACCGCACGGCGCTGCTCCAGCTCGGCGCGCTCCACCTGCTGCTGCTCGAGCAGCCCAATAGCGCCAACCCGCTCAACCTGCCCAAGTCCGGCCCGGTCATGGCGCTCTCCGACAGCCAGATCGACGAGCGCTACCAGGCGCTGGAGCGCGCGCGGGTCGAGATCCTCGCCCCGATCGCCGACTCCCCCTGGGGCGGCCGCTCGTTCCTGCTGCGCGACCCCGACAACTACCTGATCGTGATCCAAGAGCCGGCCGGAGAGCGCTAGCGTCCCTCGCCGCGACGGGCGGGCGCCTCGGCCGGCAGGTGCATCACCCGCAGCACGGCGACCGCCGCGCCGAGCGCCAGCAGCACGTCGCCGATCGAGATGACGTTGGCCAGCGGCGCCCCCTCGGGGATGGCGATGACGTCGCCGAGGAAGAGCAGGCGCGTGTCGTCATCGGCGATCTTACTGTTGGTCAGCAGCCAGTCGTCGCCGGGGGCCTTGGCCTCGGCGCGCTCGACCGTCTCCAGCTTGCCGGCGCGGGCCAGCGCCTCCTCGGTCGAGGGCATGTAGCCGCCGTTGGCGATGATCACCAGCGCGTTCAGCGCCGCGCCGACGGCCATGATCTTCATCCCGGGGATGCGCAGGTTCAGCAGGATCGCGGCGAGGCTGGCCAGGACGCTGCCGATGTAGATCAGCGGGCCGTAGTCGTGGATGAACTCGCGCGTGCCGAGCAGCGGGGTGAAGATCAGGACCTGGACGAACGCCGCGCCGAAGAAGAGCGGCAGCGCGCGAAAGCGCGCCTGGTGCGCCTGGGCCAGCGACCCGCCGGTCAGGTAGCCGGCGACCAGGGCCACGAGGATGGCGACGAGAAGGATCACGACGAGGCCGGGACCGACTCGCTCGCCGGCTTCTCCTCGCCGCCGATCTGGCGCACCTTCGACCACTCGTCGACTACCTGCAGGAAGCTGCCGACGACCTGCGGGTCGAACTGGGTCAGCGCGCCGTTGCGAATCTCGTCCACCGCGACCTGCCGGGAGAGCCCTGGGCGGTATGGCCGCGAGGTCGTCATGGCGTCGAAGGTGTCGGCGACGGCGATGATCCGCGAGGCGAGCGGGATCCGCGCGCCGACCAACCCGTCGGGATAGCCCTTACCGTCCCAGCGCTCGTGGTGCGAGCGGACGATGCCGGTCTCGTGGCGGAACTGGCGGTAGGGTTGCAGCAGTTGCTCGCCGATGACCGGGTGCTCCTTCATCATCGCCCACTCATCCT
>DAOKZM010000245.1:0-2727 GCA_035325665.1 Thermomicrobiales bacterium
ACGCGCGGCGTCCCCGGACAACCAGCCGGTCCAACCGGAACTGGAATGAACCGCGATGGTTAGTTACATCATTCGCCGCCTGCTCCAGGGGGTCGTGGTCGTCTTCATCATCACGTTCTTCGCCTTCGCGATCTTGCAGGCGGCGCCCGGCGACCCGATCGACCTGATGCTGGGCGAGGGTCAGGTGCAGATGTCCGCCGAGCAGCGAGAGGCGATCCTGCGCAAGTGGGGCATGGACAAGCCCTGGTACGAGCAGTACTTCACTTGGTTGAAGAACTTCGTCTCTGGTGACCTGGGTGAGTCGATCGTCCGGCGCGGGACGCCGGTCGGCGGCATGATCTTCGACGCGGCGATCCCCACGCTGAAGCTGAACCTGATCGCCTACATCATCGCGGTCATCGTCGCGATCCCGGCTGGGATGCTAGCCGCGATCAAACGCTACTCGTTCTACGACTCAGCCGTCATGATCATCGCCAGCGCCGGCGTCGCGCTCCCGGTGTTCTGGGTCGCGCTGATGTCGATCATCTTCTTCTCGCTCAAGCTCGGCTGGCTGCCGCCGTTTGGGTCCAGCGGCTGGAAAGCGTACGTCCTGCCGGTGTTCGCGCTGTCGTTGAATGAGCTAGCGTTGCTGACGCGGCTCATGCGCGGCACGATGCTCGAGGTGCTCGAGCAGGACTACGTGACGACGGCGCGGGCCAAGGGCCTCTCGGAGTACGTCGTAATCGTCGGCCACGCCGTCCGCAACGCGCTGCTGCCAGTGATCACGGTCCTGGGGCTGCGAGCGGGCTTCCTGATCAGCGGTTCGGTCGTGGTGGAGTCGATCTTCGCCTGGCCCGGGCTGGGGACGTTATTCATCGACTCGGTGAACCGATTCGACTTCCAGGTCGTGCAGGCGATCGTCGTGCTCCTCACCATCTTCGTCCTGCTGGCAAACATCGCCACCGATCTGGTCTACGCGGTCGTTGACCCGCGAATCCGCCTGAACAAGTAGGAAGCGAGCGAGGGTCAGGGGCCATGGAGATCACGACAGGCAAGACCGAGGGCGCGGTCGACTCCGCTGTGTTGAGGGATCCGGGCAAGCATCGCCGGAGCGAGCTGGCACGCTCGTGGCGCCGCTTCAAGCGCTTCAAGCCGGGTGTCGTGGCGCTCTTCTTCATCGCGATCCTGGGTATCATCGCACTGATCCCCGGCGTATTCGAGCCGTACAGCTACACGGCGATCGCGCCTGCCGAGCGCGGCGCCAGCCCGAGTTGGGCGCACCCGCTCGGGCAGGACGACCTGGGCCGCGACATCCTGAGCCGTCTGATCCGCGGCACGCGCGTCGCCTTTGTGGTTGCGCTGGCGGCGATGTCGATCTCGCTGGCGATCGGGGTGACTGTCGGCGCGGTCGCGGGCTACTTCGGCGGCGTCGTCGACTCGTTGCTGTCCCGCGTGGTGGATGCCATCCTGGCATTCCCGCTGCTGATTCTGCTGATCACGCTGGCCGCCGTGCTCGGGCCAAGCCTGTGGACGGTGGTGGTGGTGATCGGGATGACGTCGTGGGCGTCGTACGCCCGCGTGGTGCGAGCGGACGTGCTCAGCCTCCGCGAGCGAGAGTTCGTGCTGGCGGCGCGGACAGCCGGCGCGACGAACGCGCGGGTCATCTTTCGCCACGTCATTCCCTCGGTGCTCGGTCCGGTGATCGTGCTGGCGAGCCTCTCGGTCGGCGGCATCATCCTGCTAGAGGCGTCGCTGTCGTTCCTCGGCTTCGGCATCCAGCGGCCGACGCCGGCCTGGGGCAGCATGCTGGCGGACGGGCGCGACTTCCTGCGCAACTACCCACACATCGCCATCTCGCCGGGGGTGATGATCTTCCTGACGGTGCTGGCGTTCAACCTGGTCGGCGACGGGTTGCGCGACGCGCTCGACCCGCGCCAGCGCGAGTAGGCGTCGGTGACAACCTGAGAACGCGGGAGAGCCGGGCGGATCGCCCGGCTCTCGTTGTACTGTCGTGGCGCTGGGGCTACTTGCCGTTGTCCGGCGAGGGGCTCAGCGCGGCGACCTTCAGCGGCAGACCGAAGAGGGTGATGAAGCCCTCGGCGTCGGCGTGGTCGTACTCGGCGCTGGCGCCGAATGTGGCGAAGTCCTCCGAGTAGAGTGAGTAGGGCGAGCGCCGGCCGGTGACGATCGTGTTGCCCTTGTAGAGCTTGACGCGGACGTCGCCGCTGACGCGCTTCTGGGTGACGGCTACGAACGCGTCGATCGCCTCGCGAAGCGGTGTGAACCAGAGGCCGTCGTAGACGAGCTCAGCGTAGCGCTGGGCGACGACGTCCTTGTAGTGCAGCGTCGCGCGGTCCAGAGTGATCGACTCGAGCTCCTTGTGAGCGACCGAGAGGATCGTCGCGCCGGGCTGCTCGTAGATGCCGCGGCTCTTCATGCCGACGAGCCGGTTCTCGACCAGGTCAATCCGGCCGACCCCATGCTTGCCGCCGACTTCGTTCAGCGCGTCCACCAGCTCGACTGGGCCGAGCGTCTGGCCGTTGAGCGCGACCGGCCAGCCCTCGTCGAAGCCGAGGGTGATCTCCTCGGCATGGTCGGGCGCGTCCTCCGGCGCGACGCTGATGCCGAACAGGTCGGCTGGCGGCTCCAGCCAGGGATCCTCGAGCTGGCCGCCTTCGTGGGAGAAGTGCCAGAGGTTGCGGTCGCGCGAGTAGATGTTCTCCTTGGTCTGGCGGATGGGGATCTCAT
>DAOKZM010000245.1:2737-4166 GCA_035325665.1 Thermomicrobiales bacterium
GGGCGTACTCGATCGCGTCCTCGCGGGAGTGGATATCCCACTCGCGCCAGGGGGCGATGACAGTCATCTCCGGAGCGAGGGCCTGGTAGGTCAACTCGAAGCGGACCTGATCGTTGCCCTTGCCGGTGCAGCCGTGGGCGAGGGCGTCGGCGCCCTCTTGCTTGGCGACGGCGACCTGATGGGCGGCAATGACCGGGCGGGCGAAGGACGTGCCGAGCAGATACTTGCGCTCGTAGAGGGCGCCGGCTCGCAGGGTCGGGAAGGCGTAGTCCTTGAGGAACTCCTCCTTGAGGTCGTGGACGTAGAGCTTCGAGGCGCCGCTCTGCAGCGCCTTTTCCTCGAGGCCATCGAGTTCGGCCTGCTGACCGACGTCGGCGGCGAAGGCGATCACCTCACCGCCGTAGTTTTCCTTGAGCCAGGGGATGATGATCGAGGTGTCGAGGCCGCCGGAATAGGCAAGGACCGTCTTTGTTACCTGGGGCTTGTCGGACATCTGCCGGGTCTCCTTCAACCGCTGTAGATCACGCGTCTCGACGGGCGTGCCTTCCACACGGGACGGCGAGGCGTTGCGCCTCTACGTCCTGCGCCGGTCGTCGCTCTGGAGATCCCGAATCGTCACCTGTAACACTCCGTTTCGAGCCGAAACACGCAGCGCTGACGCTACCACGCGCGCTCTCCGGGCGTCAATTCAGAGCTGCCGCAGCGTGGCGGAGCGGATCATCAGCAGCGCGGCGAGCAACGACGAGATCAGCGCGCCGGCGGCGACGGCGACCGGAGCGCCGAAGAGGTCGGCAGCGACACCCATCGGCAACGCGCCGATCGGCATCAGCCCCCAGGTCAGCATGTAGACCCCCATGACCCGGCCACGGACATCGTCCTCGACGTTGAGTTGGAGGAGCGCGTTGTTGAGCGACATGTAGGCCGAGCCGGTCAGCCCGGCCATCATCAACATCGCCATCGACAGCCACACCCAGGTCGAGAAGGCGAAGACGACGATCACCGCGCCATACGCGATCGTGGCCAGCAGCATGAACAGGCCACGCCAGGGCAGGTGCGTCGCGTTGGCGACGAGGAGCGCGCCGCTGACCGCGCCGACGCCGCTGGCGGCCATCAGCAGCCCGAGGCCCTGCGGACCGATGGCGAGGATGTCGCGGGCATAGACTGGCAGGAGCTGCATGTAAGGAAAGACGGTCAGAGTCGGGATAGTCGCCAGGATCATCAGGTCGCGCAGGACCGGGCGCCGCCAGATGTAGGTGACGCCGTCGAGCAGGCCGCCACGCGAGGCGACGGACGACCGGCCGCCGGCAGCCTGCGCCGAGACCATGAACGACAGGCCGAGCGCTAACCCGAGCAGCCCAGCCTGGAAGGCGAACGCGCCGCCCAGGCCGACCAGGCCACCAAGCCCGGCGAGGACTACGCGCGCCTTTTG
>DAOKZM010000245.1:4176-5492 GCA_035325665.1 Thermomicrobiales bacterium
GGCCGACCGGGCCGATGATCGCCCCGGCAACCGACGGGCCGATGACGCGGGTCGCGTTCTGGCCGGCCGAATTCAGCGCGATCGCCGCCGGAAGGTCGACGCGATCGACGGTGTCGGCGACGATGACCTGGCGGGTCGTGTTGTTGACCGTCATCATGATGCCGTTGAGGAAGGCGGCGACCAGCAGATGCCACGGCGCGGCGAGACCAAGCCCGACGAGGACGCCGAGGAGGACGCCGAGGGCGGCCAGCGCCGCCTGGCAGGCGATCAGAATCTGGCGCCGGTCCATCCGGTCGATCAGGATCCCGGCCGGGATCGAGAAGAGCAGGATCGGGATGCCGCCCGCGAAGCCGACCATGCCGACCCAGAACTCCGAGTTCGTCAGGTCGAGCATGAGCCAGCCGAGGGCGATCTGCAGCACCCACTGGCCACCCTGGGTGCCCAGCGTGCCGTACCAGAGCAGGCGATAGTCGCGATAGATACGGAGGAGGGAGATTAATCCTGAGCGGCGCGGCCGTTCGAGGGTAGCTTCCTGTGCCATGGGAATTCGTGTCGCGGCGCCGGTGTCGGCCAAGTCAGTCTCCCGTGAGGCCGGGAGGCGACCCGCGCCATCCGAGTCCGGCAGTCGAAAATGATACTACGCGGCCGCCGGCCGGCGCCTCAGCGGCGCGTGCGCGATGGCTCGATCAGCAGGACAGTGAGAGCGATGCCGCAGACAAGCGCGAGCGGGGCAGCCTGGCCGAGCGCCGCGTCGGCGTTGGCGCCCAGGCCGAAGCCGACGAGCAGCCCAACGACGAGGATGCAGGTGGCGAAGATGGTCATCAGAGCGATCTGACGAGCGATCTGCTGCGACATCGGACAGGCTCCTGACGCTAGAACAAACGAGCCGAACAAATGTACGTACATAGTAGAACGACTGTTCTGGTTTGTCAAGGGACCCGCACTGACGGAGTGTGCCTCATCGTTTTGCATCGCGGTATGCTGCTGCGGTGGCTGAGCGGCTGAGGCGAGAGGCAGCGCCCGATGAGCGACGCGCGTGAGGACGAGCCGGATCTGGGGACGCTGAGCGAGCGCATGCGGCACTGGCGCGCCGCGCATCCGCGGGCGATGTTGACCGAGATTGAGCGGGAGGTCGACCGGCAGGTCGACGCCGCCCGCGCCAAACTGGTTGCCGAGATGGCCGGCATGGGGCCAGCGGACGGCGTGTGTCCGGATTGTGGGACCGTGCTCGCGCAGCGCGGGACGCGAGAGCGACGGCTTTTGACCGATGGCGGTGAGGCGCTGACGCTCTCCCGCGCCTACGCTCGGTGTCCCGC
>DAOKZM010000246.1:0-1759 GCA_035325665.1 Thermomicrobiales bacterium
ACCAGGCCCTGGCGCGCGAGCTGGGCGGCGACTGGGTCCACATCGGCGGCGGCCTCACCTGGGCGCACCACGCCGACCGCGACCACGCCGAGCCGCTGCGCGATCGCGCCCGGCGTCTGCACCAGTGGGGCTACCGGGTCGAGACGCTCAGCCCCGAGCAAGTCATGCGCGAGCTGGAGCCGGACCTGTTCATCGACCCCGACCGCGTCGAGGAGGTCTATTTCGCCCCCAACGAGGGCTGGGTCAACGGCGTCGGCCTGTGCCACGGCGCGGTTAGCGCCGCGGTGCGCCGCTACGGCGCGCGGCTGGTCCACGACGAGGTCGTCGGCCTGGCCGTCCAGTCCGGGGCCGTCGAGACCGTCGAGTTGGCCGGGGGTGAGCGGCTCGCGGCCGACGCGGTGATCAACGCGGCCGGACCGGACGCGGCGCGCGTCGCGGCGCTGGCCGGCATCGACCTGCCCGTCCAGCGCCAGCCCGGCCTGCTGATCGTCACCGAGCCGGCCCCGGTGATGCTCAAGAGCGTCGTCCACGCGCCCGAGACGTTCGTCCACGCCGACGGCGGCTGGCGGCTGCTGCTGCATCGCGACGACTACGACGCGCTGGTGGAGTCGGAAGAACCCCTGGATGCCGACGACCCGTTCCCCGCCCAGGCGGTCGCGAACGCGACGAAGATCCTGCCTGGTATCGAGGGCGTGCGGCCTGAGAGCATGCGGCTCGGCGTCCGGTCGATGCCGAAGGACGGCCACCCGATCATCGGCTTCGACCCGACGATCGGCGGCCTCTACCACCTCGTCATGCACAGCGGCATCACGCTCTCGGCGGCAGTGTCGAACCTCGTCCGCGAGGATCTCCTCGGCGTCGAGGCGCCGGAACTGGAACCCTATCGGCCCGAGCGCTTCCAGGACCCGGCGCGCCTCTCAGTGAACGCGGCGAGCGAGTGATGCCGGGGTTCCTGATTCCTATGGGATCGGGAATCCGGTGGAACCATCCTGCCGCTCGTAGGGGCGAACACGAGGTTCGCCCTCGCCGGACGCACGGGACGTTGACGCGGGGCGGCGAACGGGGTGTGCGCTTGTCGGGCGGCATTGGCCATCGACGCCGGGCGAACACGAGGTTCGCCCCTACGAGATTGCGGCGTCGAGCGGGGCGGCCACCCGCGCGGGGGCGGCGCCCTGCGGGGCGCGGACAGGCCTCGGCCTGTCCCTACGCAGCGATGGGCGCGTCGCC
Source organism: Thermomicrobiales bacterium (assembly GCA_035325665.1). Lineage (GTDB taxonomy): Bacteria > Chloroflexota > Chloroflexia > Thermomicrobiales > CFX8 > JAMLIA01. Next base: position 1,228 of record DAOKZM010000246.1, read on the forward strand.
CCGTTCCTTACTCCCCTCCCTTCGCAGGGGAGGGGCGGGGGGGAGGGGGCACAGGGGACCCCACCCCCCCCCCCAGGGCCCCCCCCCCTCCCCGCGGGAGAGGGGGGCTGGGGGGTGAGGTTCCCTCACCGCTCGTCCAGCAAGCTCCCGATCTTGGTGATGCCGATCGTCACCTTCTCGCTGCCGACCTTGATCTCGGCCTCGTATTCGGCGGCCTCGACCCAGCCGGGGGCGGCCTCGCGGGCGAGGGTCTCGGCGGCGATGTCCTCCAGGTGCCGCTCGATCGCCTGATCGACCTCAGTGCCGGATTCCGTCTGCCAGGCCAGGCGGATGGTGTCCTCGATCCGCAGGCCCGCGTCCTTGCGCGCGTCCTGCACGCCGCGGATGAAGTCGCGCGCCAGCCCCTCGTGGACCAGCGCCGGGGTCAGTGTCGTGTCCAGCGCCACCAGCAGGTCGCCCTCCTCGGCGACGTTGAACCCCTCGCGCTCGCGGACGTCCACCAGCACCTCGTCGGGCGTCAGGGTATACGTCT
>DAOKZM010000246.1:1769-3513 GCA_035325665.1 Thermomicrobiales bacterium
CCCCGCCGGCCGCGAGCTCCAGCGGCTCGCCGGCCCGCACCGTCGCCGCGACCTGAGCCGGGTCGGCCTCGGCCAGCGCCGAGCGGATCGCGCCGAGCGCCCGACCGTACTTCGGCCCGAGGACGGCGAGGTTCGGCCGGATGACGTAGGTGGCGTAGGCCGATGGGTCGTCGATCCGCCCCAGCGCCTTGACGTTCAGCTCGTCCAGCAACTGGTCCTGCATCCGCCCGATCGCGGCGAAGGTCTCCGGGTCGCGCGCCCAGACGAGCGCGGCCGGCAGCGGCTGGCGCACCTTGACGTTGGCCTTGCTGCGCGCCGAGCGGCCGAGGTTGACGGCCGCCAGCAGCGCCGCCATGTCGCGGTCGAGCGCCGCGTCCACCTTGCTTGCGTCAGCCACCGGGTAGTCGCGCAGGTGGACCGACTCCGGCGCCTCCGGCTCGACCGAACGGACGAGGTTGTCGTACATCTCCTCGCTGGTGAAGGGCAGGAACGGCGCCAGCAGCGTCGTCAGGGTCACCAGCACCTCATGCAGCGTCTGGTAGGCGGCCGCCTTGTCACGGTCGGCCTCGGTCTTCCAGAACCGCCGCCGGTTGCGCCGGATGTACCAGTTCGACAGCTCCTCGACGACGAAGCGCTCCAGCGCCCGCGTCGCCCGGACGGCGTCGTAGTCGTCCAGGCCGGCCCGCACCTCGTCGATCACCCCCTGCAGGCGCGACACGATCCAGCGGTCGGCGAAGGAGAAGTCGGGCACCTCGGTCCAGCAGCGTGCGCTCCTCCAGCGGGACGGCGTTGGCCGGGTCGGTCGGGCCGAAGCCGTCCAGCGCGGCGTAGTTGGCGAAGAAGGCGTAGGAGTTCCAGAGCGGGATGACGAACCGGCGCCGGATCTCGTCGCCGATGTGGTAGCCGAAGTTGAGGTTGAGCGACGGGTTGTGCGAGCAGTACAGCCAGCGCATCACATCGGCGCCCATCTTATCGGCGGCGTCGTCGAACCAGATCGCGTTGCCGGCGCTCTTGTGCATCTCCTTGCCGTGCTCGTCGCGCAGCAGGGCGAAGCCCAGCACCGTCTTGTACGGCGGCTCGTTCACCAGCGCGGTGGACTGCGCCAGCATCGAGTAGAACCAGTTGCGGAATTGCCCCGGGAACGACTCGGTGATGAAGTCGGCCGGGAACCAGCGCGACCAGTATTCCCGATCCTCGATGTAGCCCATCGTGCTGAACGGGACGATCCCGGCGTCCAGCCACGGGTTGCCGACATCCTTGATCCGCGACGTCGTCTCGCCGCACTTCGAGCAGGCGACCTTCACGGCGTCGATCCACGGCCGGTGCGGCGAGTGGCCCTCGAACTCGTCCCAGCCCTCGACCGCGCGCTCCTTCAGCTCGTCCTTCGAGCCGAGCACATCGAAGTTCCCGCAGGACTGGCACTCATAGATCGGCAGCGCCAGGCCCCAGTAGCGCTTCTTGGAGATCATCCAGTCGTCCATGTTGCGCAGCCAGTCGATCTCGCGGTCTTCGCCGAAGCTGGGGATCCAGCGGATCTCGCGGGTGATCTCCTGCATCCGCTCGCGCATCGGGTCCACGTCGATAAACCACTCGTCCACCAGCCGGAAGACGAGGTCGGTCTTGCAGCGCCAGCAGGTCGGGTAGCGGTGGGTGTAATCGTGGTCGCGGTAGAGGATGCCTTTCGCGCGCACGTGGAGGACGATCGGGCCGGGCAGCCGACCGCGCCCGTCCTGCAAGGCGAGCA
>DAOKZM010000246.1:3523-5468 GCA_035325665.1 Thermomicrobiales bacterium
CCATGCCGGTCAGCCAGCCGAAGCCGTCCACGTAGACGCCGAACTCGTCGAGCGGCGCGACGACCGCGAGGTCGTGCTCCTTCGACAGCCCGTAGTCCTCCTTGCCACAGCCTGGCGCGATGTGGACGATCCCGGTGCCCTCGTCGGCCGCGACGTCGTCCCAGAGGATCACCCGGTGCTGGACGCCCCGCTCGGCCGGCAGCTCGTCGAACGGCCCGCGATACTTCCGGCCGGCCAGGTCGGCCCCCTTCAGCTCCGCGAGGACCTCATACTCCCCCTTGATCGCGTGTGGCACCGCTCCTTTCGCCAGGTAGATGACCCGCCCCTCGTCCCTCGTCCCTCGTCCCTCGTCCCCAAGCCGCAGCTTCACATAGTCCAAGTCGGGACTCACGGCCGCCGCCACGTTCGACGTCAGCGTCCACGGCGTCGTCGTCCAGACCAGCAGCGAGGCGTCCTCATCCTCCAACGGGAAGTGAACGTAGACCGAGCGGTGGGTGCGGTCCTGGTAGCCCTCGACCAGCTCCATCTCGGACAAGCCGGTGCCGCAGCGCGGGCACCAGGGCATGACGTCGTCGCCCTTGTAGATCCAGCCGCGCTCGTTGCAGGTCTTCAGGAAGTGCCAGATCGTGTAGTTGTTGACGTCGGACATCGTGTAGTACGAGTTGTCCCAGTCCATGAAGTTGCCGAGCCGCTTGGTCTGCTCGGTCTGGATCGCCGAGTACTTCCAGACCCGCTCCTTGCACAGGTTCACGAACCGGTCGATGCCGAACTCCTCGATCTCGCGCTTGCTGCCGAGACCCAGCTCCTTCTCGACCTCGACCTCGACCCACAGCCCTTGGCAGTCGAAGCCGTTCTGGTAGCGCTGCTCGTGGCCGAGCATCGTGTGGTAGCGGACGTAAAGGTCCTTGTAGGTACGGCCCCAGGCGTGGTGGACGCCCATCGGGTTGTTGGCCGTGATCGGCCCGTCGAGGAACGACCAGCGCTCCCCCGAGCCGTCGTTCTTCGTCAGATAGCGCTCGACCACCCCATTGGAGTACCACCACCCCAGCCGCTCTCGCTCCATCTTCGGGAAGTCCGCCCTGGTATCGACCTCCCGAAATGTCCTGCCGGTTGCTCTTGTCATGTCCCCCGCTCCTCCGTCTGTGACGCGTGTCGTTACACCTCGTAGGGACAGGTCCCCGACCTGTCCCTACCCGCAGGCGCCACCCCCCTGTAGATCGGCAATACGTCTCCGAGGGTGCACCATACCGGCCATCCGGATGCCGGGACTTCTGTGTCCTCCCGGCCTGTCATCTCATCGACGCGGGAGCAGCGCCTGCGGGCGCGGACAGGTCGGGGACCTGTCCCTACAAAGCGCATCCGCGCACATCACGAGTCCCGAAAACAAAAATCCCGCCCTCGAATGAGGACGAGATTGCTCCCGCGGTACCACCTCGCTTGGCCGTCCCAACGGACGACCCGCTTCTGGCGCCGCGGGTAACGGGGCGGCGTGCCCGGCCACGTCTACTGGGGCGATCGCCCGTTCGGGTGGCGGCTCGGGAGGGATGTCCGGCAGCCCGTCCGTTGCCCGGCTCTCACCAGCCCGGGCTCGCTGGGGGACGTCCAGCCGCCGACGTGGTTCCGTCGTTGCCGTTAGGAGAATCGTAGCAAACGCGTCAACGCCCGGAGCGCTGGCCTCGCCCCGGCATCATCCGGTTGATTAGCCAGAGGATCACGAATGCCCCGGCGAACGCGACGACGATCGAGCCGAGCCAGCTGACTGCGTCCAGGCCGATCAGGTCGCTGACCCAGCCGCCGAGGATGCCGCCGAGCAGCCCGACGACGAGCGCGCCGACGAGGCTAGCCGGCTCGCGCGGGATGGTCCGGAAGACGACGAACATCGCCAGCGCCCCAGCGATCAGGCCGATGATGAGCCAGATGATGAAGTCCACCAGCTCGCCTCCAC
>DAOKZM010000247.1:0-2345 GCA_035325665.1 Thermomicrobiales bacterium
CTCTCGAAGTTGCCGCGGTCGGTCGCGCCGAGCAGGGCGGCGACGTCGTGCGCAAGCGCGTCGTCGTCGAGTGCGGCGCGGATTTCGGCCGGGCTCCAGACGTAGAACTTGCCCTCCTCGCCCTCGGTGTCGGCGTCCTGGGTAGCGTGGGACCCGCCGTCGGGGCTGGTCATCTCGCGCAGGACGTAGTCGATCGTCTCGGTCGCGATGGCGCGGTGGAACGGATCGCCGGTAACCTGCCAGCCGATGGTGTAGAGGTGCGCGAGCAGGGCGTTGTCGTAGAGCATCTTCTCGAAGTGCGGGACGAGCCAGACGGCATCGACGGCGTAGCGGTGGAACCCCCCGCCGATCTGGTCGTAGATGCCGCCGCGACCCATCGTGTCCAGCGTGTGCTCGACCATCTGGAGGGCGCGTTCTGAGCCGGTGCGTTGGTGGACGCGGAGCAGGAGCTCGAGCGCCATCGGCGAGGGGAACTTCGGCGCGCCACCAAAGCCGCCGTTGACCCGGTCGTACTGCGTCGTCAGCGTGCGGGCCGCCTCGTCGAGGAGACGCGTCGTGAGCTGACCCTCGTCGGGCATCGCCTCGAACTGCGCCTGGAGCGCGGCGGCGACGCGGTCCGCCCCGGAATCGACCTCGGCGCGGCGCTGTTCCCATGCCTCGTGGACGGCGAGGAGAATGCGCGGGAAGCCGGGCATCGGGCCGCGATCGGCCGGCGGGAAGTAGGTGCCGGCATAGAACGGCTTGCCGTCCGGGGTCAGGAACACGGTCATCGGCCAGCCGCCGTGGCCGGTCAGCAGCTGGGTGGCGGTCATGTAGATCGAGTCGAGATCGGGCCGCTCCTCGCGGTCAACCTTGATGTTGACGTAGAGCCGGTTCATCAGCGCGGCGATCTCGTCGTCCTCGAAGCTCTCGTGGGCCATGACGTGGCACCAGTGGCAGGCGGAGTAGCCGATCGAAAGGAGAATCGGCTTGTCCTCGGCGCGGGCGCGCTCGAGAGCCTCGTCGCCCCACGGGTACCAGTCGACCGGGTTGTCCGCGTGCTGCAGCAGGTAGGGGCTGGTCTCGTTAGCCAGGCGATTCGTCACTGGGAGCTCCCTCCGTCTCGGTCATCCCTTGGCGGCAGGCGCGATCCCTACCGGCGCTCACACTCAGAGCATACGATGCCGGCGCAGCAGGATCGCCGCCACGGTCGGCACTACTCCGCCTCAACTTCGATCTCGGCGAGGATCGAACGGAGCATCGGCAGGACCGGTGATTCGCGCTGGAGGCGGTGGCCGGTGCGGTGCCAGGAGACCCAGAGGGCGCGCCGGGCGCGGGTGAGGGTGACGTAGAGCAGGCGCATGCGCTCGGCGACGATCTCGACCCCGTCGGCCTCAAGCGCGATGGCCGGGTCGCGGAGCGGGTGGTCCGTCGGCCAGCCGCGGGCGATGGCGCGCAGTTCGTTGCGCGACTCGACCAGCGGGTCGCCGGGGCCGAGATAGTCACGCATCTGCGGGCGCCAGACCTCCAGCGAGCCAGGAAACCAGTAGTCGTCGCAGCCGGTGGCGAAGACGACGTCCCACTCCAGACCCTTGGCCTGGTGGAAGGTGGAAACGGTCAGCGTGCCGGGTGCGACGCGAACGGCGTCGTCCTCGGGGGCGCCGCGCAGGCGACGGTGGCGGTCGCGCGTCTCCTGCAGCCAGCGGAGGAGGTTCGCCAGCCTGTCCCGCTCGGGGTCCGGCTCCGCGTCGCGGACGGTAGCCACGACGCGGTTGAACGTGGCGCGGTCGGTGTCGTCCGGCTCGATCGTCGCCGCGACGAGAGCGAGGAGGTCGTGCGGCGGGGCGAGGCGGGCGTCGAGCCAGGCCGGCGCCTGGGTCAGCCGGCGCAGCGTGGCGGCCTCGGCGTCGCTCCATGGTCCCTCGACGCCAAGGGCGGCGGCCAGGGCGGCGATCTCGCGACGTGGGTAGAACAGACCCGCGACGGCGTCCGGGTCGCGCTCGCGGGCATGGAGCGCCGCGACGACGCGGTCCGCTTCCGGGTCAGGCGACCAGCGTTCGAGGGCACGCGCGAGGTACAGCGGCTGGTCCGGGTTGAGCAGGAAGATGATGAGCGGCTCGATGCGGTCGATTAGCTCCACCGGGCGGCCGTCCTTGGCGCCGAGCAGCCGGATGATGCGCGACTGCGGCAGGAACTCGGCTGCGCGACGGGCAAGCTCGTAGCCTGTCTCTCCCCGGCCGGCGAGGATGGCGACGGTGTCGTCCGGGTGCTTTTCGAGCCAGCGGACGGCGAGGCGGACAACCTCGCAGTGCTCGTCGTCGGCGGTGTCGAAGTCGCTGATGTTGATGCCATGCCTGCCGTAGGGC
>DAOKZM010000247.1:2355-5456 GCA_035325665.1 Thermomicrobiales bacterium
CCAGCCCGGTCGGACCGGCGACGGGCGCGATTGGCTGGCGCAGCAGCGCCCCGCGCGCCCCGGCGACCGGGTATTCGGCTCGCCCGCGGTCCGCGAAGCGGTTGGCGAGGGTGAGGATCGGCAGCGAGGAGCGGCTAGAGCCGGCCAGCGTGAACTGGCGGACTGCCGGGTCGGAGAGCCAGTCGCGGAACCCCTGGGCGTCGCTCGAGGTGAAGCTGGTCATGATCGCCTGGTTGCCGTCGCCGACGCGGACGAGGTTGCCGTCCGGCCCGGCGATCAGGCGCAGCATGTGCTCCTGGAGGGGGGTGCTGTCCTGGGCCTCGTCCTCCAGCAGCCAGGGCCAGCGCTCGCGCAGGCGGGCGACAAGAGAAGTGTCCTGCTCCAGCGCGGCGACGGCGCGGGTGACGAGGTCGTTGAAGTCCAGCGCGCCGCGCTCGCGCAACGCGCGCTCGTAGCGATCGAGGACGCTGGCGACGAAGGGCAGCCAGCGAGCGTCGCGCGGATGCTGCCGGAGCGCGCTAGCGTCGAGCCGGAGCTGCTTCGCCTCGTCGATGGCGTGCTGGGCGACGATGGCGAGGATCGCCAGGCTCGGCCACTCGCGAGCGCGCCGGTCGTTGGGATCGGCGACGAGGGCGAGCAGATCGTCGTGACGCTCGGCCACCTCCTCCTCGACGGCGGCCTCGATCAGTCGTAGGGCATCGCGCTCGTCGATCACGACGAGGTCGGCGTCGAGCCGGATGCGGTGACGGGTGGCAGCCAGGACGTCGTTGGCCAGGCCGTGGAGAGTGCGGACGGCGATGCCGCGCTCGGGCAGGCCGCGCTCGCGGAGACGCGCGGAGACGGCGCGCTGGAAGTTGGCCACGCCGGAGTTCTGGTAGGTGACGATCATCACCTGCTGGCGGCGGCCAGCGGCGGAGTCGCGGGCGACCAGCTCAGCGGCGAGCGCGGAGAGGGTTGTCGTCTTGCCGGCGCCCGGCACGGCGGCGATCGCGGCGTAGCCGCCGCGGTACTGCTCGACGACGGCCCGTTGCTCGTGGCGGAGGCAGAGCGGCGCGGGTGCCGGGCCGGTCATGACTCCACCAGCCCGAGGTCGTGGAACGCGGCGAGCAGCGGGCCGTCGAGACGCTGACCGTCGATGCCGGTCGAGCTGGCGAGGGCATGAATGCCGTCGTCGGCACGCGCGGCGAGGTTGCGCACCACCCGCCCGAGCACCTCGCCGCGGATGCGGTCGTCGTGCGTGGCGTCGAGCACCGAGCCGCTGGCGATCGCGTGCGGGTTGGTCAGCACGAGCAGCGGCGGGTCCCACCAGTAGGGCGAGGCGACGTCGAGCCAGAGCTGGTGGGCAGCGACGCGGCCCGATGTCAGGAAGGCGTACGGAGTCGTCAGCGTTACCCCGGGCGAGAGCATCCCGGTCGCGTCGTCGGCGGCGATAACTTCGCTGTCGATGAAGGCGAAGAAGCTGGCCAGGGAGGTATCGAAGTCGAAGCGCGGCGCGGCCTCGGCGAACCGGCGGGCGACGATGGCCAGGCCGGCACAGACCTCCTGCAGCCCCGGACACGCGCCGGCAAGGACGTTGCTCGCCAGCCGGTCGAGGGCGAGGTCGAGCGGTTCGTCGCCGGCCGCGACCGTCGCGGCCCAATCGAGCAGACCCCGGACCGGCTCCGGCAGCGGCGGCGCGGACGGCGCGGCACGTCGTTCTACGTCCTCGCGCGCTCGGAAGCGGCCGGCGCGCGCGTCGAGGACGCGGCCGGCGAGCGGCTGGACGGCGATCGGGTTACGGCTCAGCAGCGTGCCGAGCAGGTCGGCGATCTCAACCGGCGCGACCCGCCGGCCTCCCGGGCGTGCAGCCCGCAGCGCGGTCAGGCAGGCGCGGGCGGCGGGATCGTCGAACAGCGAGCGCCAGCGCCGCTCGACGGCGAACGGGATTCCACGCGCCTCGAAGCCGGCCAGCAGTTCGCTGGCGACAACGGCGTCGAGGTACGGGCTGAGCAGGACGACACGCCCCGGCGGCACGTCACGCCAGACGAGCCGCTCGACCCGCTCGACGGCGGCGCTGGCCATCAGGTCGGGGCGCGTCAACACCTGCAGGCTCCAGCCATCGAGGCGCGGCGGGCGGATCGGACGCGCGAGCGGGTCGGCGGTGAGCCGGGCGAGGCCGCTGGCGGCATGACGGCGGCTCGCCTCCGGGCGATGCTCCGCGCGGAGGTGGAGATGGCGGAACCCGTCTCCATCGACGCGCGCTAGCCGGGAGCAGGCGACGCCGGCGTGGGCGGCCGACGCGCCGAGCATCCATCGCACCCCGCCGTCGGTCGAATAGCCGATCGTCGCGTGCTCTATCCGTCCGGCAAGATCGCAGAGGGCAGACGCCAGCGCCGGGACCATTTCGTCCAGTCCATCGACGGCAAGCACGCGGTACTCAGCGAGGAGATCATCCACGATCGGCGGCTGGGCGAGGAGCCAGACCGCGGCCTCGACCTGGAGATCGAACGGCAGGACGCCAGTCCTCAGGCAGCGCTCGCGGAAACGGCGGGTGACACCGTAGCCAGACTGGATCACCTCGTCCTCAAACGGCGCCTGAAGCCCGGCGGCGACGCGACGCCAGGCCTCATCGAGCGATATGCCGTGGGCAGCGGCGAGGTTCATGTTGTCGATGAGCTGGACGATCAGGCGCGGCTCGCGAATGGTGAGTAGGCCGAGCGCGCCGGGATCGCGGCGGTACTCCTCGCGGATGGCGAACTGGGTAACGTCGAAGGGCAGGAACTCCGGCTCGTCGCTGGCGATGCCGAAGCGGCTGGCGACGAGCGTCCACCAGACCGACACCAGTCGCTGGGCGAGCGTCAGGTAGCTCTCCAGGCGGACCTGGCCGAACACTTCGGGAGCCAGCAGGCGCGCGGCGCGGCCCTCGGCGCGCCGGTCGACGACGAGCGCCAGGGCTTTGGCAGCAGGGTCGCGGCGCAGGGCTGTCTCCAGCCGGCCGAAGACGACCGTGGACACGCCGGAGCGCGGCGGGCCGGAGACGACCCAGCGCGGCGCGTCGTGCGCGATCACCCGCCGCTGCGCGGGCGTCCAGCGTTCGATTCTGCACCTCCGCGAGCGAGAAC
>DAOKZM010000248.1:0-5453 GCA_035325665.1 Thermomicrobiales bacterium
GATCCGGTCCACCAGCGCCCCGCCGAAGACGCCCATCAGGAAGCCGGGCAGGCCGATGACGAAGGCGGTGATACCCATCTTCCCGGCGCTGCCGGTCGTCTCCAGGACGAACCAGGGCAGCGCGACCCAGGTCAGCATGCTGCCGACCAGCGAGACGGCGTTGCCGCCCAGGAAGGCGAAGATCGGCAGGCGCGCCGGTGCGGATGCTGGGGTGATCGTGGCGTCAGCCGCCATCGTCCGCTTCACTCTCAGGACTCGCCGGCCAGCCGGCGGAGCATGGCCATGCCATCGTCCGGGCTGAGGCGCCCGTCGGCGACCCGGGTGAGGATCTCGTCGCGGTCGAGCGGTTCCTGCTCGGCCGGCGCTTGCGCGCTCTCCTCGGCGAAGGCGGCGATCAGGTCGTCCAGCTTGGCACGGACGGTCGGGTACGAGACACCGAGCGAGCGCTCGACGTCGGACAGGTTGCCGCGGCTCATGACGAACAGCCGCAGGAACGCCTGCTGCTCGGGGTTCAACCGCAGCGAGGGGGCCAGCTCCGGAGCGCTGAAGGTCCCGCGGATCTGGATGTCGCAAGCCGGGCAGTAGAGCTCGCGGATCACGAGCTCGCCGTCACACGATGGACAACTGTTGATCTGCATTGGCACGGTCCTCTCCTCCTTCGCCAGTATCCTAGCGAACGGGAGAACCGATGTCAATAGATTTTGGACTGATTCTTAGCAAATGACGAGAAACGATTACCGTCGGCTTTCGACCATCTCCCCCGCCGACGTCGGCAGCTTGAGTTGCCGGGCATCCGGGCGTTCGATCGGCTGGGCCGCATCGCGGCGATCGAAGAAGGCGCGCAGGACTGCCCGCAGGACGGCGAGGTCGCGCCGGTCGAGCTCGGGGAGGCGGCGGAGGTAGAGGAACAGCTCGGGGTCGTCCAGCCCGTCGCCGATGGCGTCCAGTGTCACGTCGCCCGGCAACGCCAGCCCGGCGGTCGCGTACAGCTCGGTCCACGGGCGGCCCATCGCGCCGCAGACGCGGGTGAGGACGTCGAGGCCGGGCCGGCCGGGCAGCCCACGCTCCAGGCGCGAGAGGTAGCCGCGGCTGATCCCCGCCCGCGCGGCGAGCTCGTCCTGCGTCCAGCCCAGCTCGCGCCGCCAGCGCGCCAGGACCGGACCGAGCACGCGCCCGGTGACGTCGGCGCCATCGAAGACGAACGATCGTGCCATCGCCTCACCACCCCTCAGCCTGCGACATCGACGGCGCCATCGTACCCGACGCGACGCGGCTATACTCCCCGCCGGCGCCGGGCGACGGGAGGAGCGAGCAACCGATGATCTGGTACAGCGAATCGACCGAGGGGATCGCGCCGGAGAACCTGGAGGGGTTCTTCGTCGGCTGGCCGAGCCCGCCGTCGCCGGAGACGCATCTGCGCCTCCTGCGCGGAAGCGCCGCGGTCGTGCTGGCGCGCGACGGCGAGCCGAGCCAGGACGGCCCGGTCGTCGGCTTCATCACCGCCGTCACCGACGGGGTGCTGGCGGCCTACATCCCACTGCTGGAGGTTCTGCCGGAGTACCAGGAACGCGGCATCGGCGGCGAGCTCGTGCGTCGGATGCTGGAGCGGCTCTCGGACTACTACATGGTAGACCTGCTCTGCGACACCGACCTGCAACCGTACTACGAGCGCTTCGGCATGCACCGGGCGACCGGCATGCTTGCCCGCAACTACGATCGGCAGTCAGGCCGGCCCGGCTAAGTCGGCCGCGGCAACTCGAGCACACCCCGTCTCGATTGCCAGAACGGCGGTCCCGATGTCAGCCCCGTAGCTTGATTCCTGACAGCGCCGGATGCGCGGAGTCAGGGCATCGCAACCTGACTACACCATCACTGCGTCTGGCTGCGGAGGATTACCGTGCGGGCGCCACGTGGATCGCCGTCGCTGGATTGCACGCCAGCCGCTCCAGCACCACTCGCCTTGTCGTGCCGCACCAGCTCATTCGACTTGAGGTCGACGCGGTGGCCCGTCGCGGAGTCGATGGTGTCCACCTCGAGGACGCCAGCGCGCTCGGTGGCGTCGGGCGAGGCCATCCGCAGGATATTGTCGGGATTGTCAGCGGCATCGTCAGTGGCCACGTGTGTCTGGAGAACTTCGCCGGTCTTGCGATCGAAGATAACGTATGTCTTCATGTCGCCTCTCCTCGCCGATCAGTACTCGTAGACGGCGCCCTCGGCGCGATGCGATCCGCCCTTCGTCCGCAGCTTTATCGTCACTCTCGACGCCGAGCTGATGAACTCGGTGACGCCCAATCCGAAGTCACCTGCGTCATCCCGTATACCGCATAGCACCTGATCACCACCGCTGTAGCGACAGACGGTTGAGATGTAGACGTGGGCGTAATCGTCTCCCTCGGTAAGGGTCAAGAAGCCGGTGATGAGATAACGCTTGCGCCAATCCAAGCCAATCGTAACGGTGACATCGTGGGTTCCGACTGACCACATCCAGTACGTGTGCGTTGGGGTCATACAGAAGCCTCCTCGCCAACGTGAGATAGGCGCGCAATGCATTCCGCGGTTGATGAGCCAGAACGCATGCATCTCGTAAACTCACTATGCGCTCACATGTCAAGCACGCCGACATAGTAGGACAGTCGACACCCGCCGTACTTTGTTTGAACGATCCCGAACTGGGCAGGACTATGGCTCGGCGCCTCGACGCTTCCAGAGCCCGTTCGCCGTCACCCGCAGGGCGCGGTTGAACTTGCTGGAGGCGTTCTCCCAGGCGATAGTCTCGGTCAGTTCGACGATGGCGTCGTCGTCGAAGTGCTCGCGGACGCGGGCGAAGAGCTCATCGTCGACGTCGCGGTCGGAATACGTGATCGCGTCGGCGTAGGCGAGTGCCACGCGCTCGCGATCGTCGAACAGCCCGCTCCCCTCCCAGTCGCCCAGCAGCGCGTCGAGCTGCTCGTCCGTGGCCCCCAGATGGCTGCCGACGGCAGCGTTGAGGTCCATTCAGAACTCGCAGCCGTTGATCGAGGCGACCCGCCGGTTGAGCAGCGCGACGAGCTTGCCGTCGAGCAGGCCCGACTCGGCCAGCGCCGCCCACATGTGCTTGGCGGCCCGGTAGATCGGCTCGCGGCGGGCGTAGAGGACGTGCCCGTCGTAGGGCCGCCCGGTCTTGCGGACCTGCATCTCGATCGGCCGTCGCAGGTCGTCGGGCAGCTGCGTGTAATCAACTCCGGGGATGCGGGCCATCTCTACGCCTTTCGCTCACCGGCACGTGGTCGTGCCGCCGATAGACAGGCTAGCATGACATCGGCTAGTGGCGAGAGCCACTACAATCACCGGCAAGCGGGCCACCCGAGGGAACAGGAGGAGGGTGAGATGGCGGAAGAGCGATACGACGTGGTCGTGGTCGGGGCAGGGAACGCGGCGCTTTGCGCCGCGTTGGCGGCCCGCGAGCAGGGAGCCAGCGTCCTCATGCCCGAGCGCGCACCCTCCGCCGAGCGGGGCGGCAACAGCCGCTACACGGCCGGCGCGATCCGCGTGGCCTTCGACGGAGTCGACGACCTCAAGAGGGTCATGCCCGACCTCTCCGAGCACGAGCTGGCGACGACCGACTTCGGGTCGTACCCGGCCGATCAGTTCTTCGCCGACATGGCCCGCATCACCCAGTACCGCGCCGACCCCGACCTCACGACGCTCCTCGTCAACGAGAGCCTGCCGACGGTGGCCTGGATGCGCGAGAAGGGCGTGAAGTTCTCGCCGAGCTACGGCCGGCAGGCATTTCAGATCGACGGCCGCTTCCGCTTCTGGGGCGGGCTGGCGGTCGAGGTGGCCGGCGGCGGGCCAGGACTGATCGACATGCTCGTTCGGTCGGCCGGGGCGGCCGGGATCGAGATCCGCTACGGCTGCGGCGCCGAGGCGCTGATCGAGGAGGACGGGGCCGTCCACGGCGTCATCGCCCGCGAGGGTGGCACGCGCCGCGGGATCCGGGCCGGCGCGGTCGTGCTCGCCTCGGGCGGCTTCGAGGCCAACGCCGAATGGCGCACCCGCTACCTCGGGCCGGGCTGGGACCTGGCCAAGGTGCGCGGCACGCGCTTCAACACCGGCGACGGCATCCGGATGGCGCTCGCGGCCGGCGCGATGCCGTGGGGCAACTGGTCCGGCGCCCACGCCGTCGGCTGGGACCGCAATGCGCCCGACTTCGGCGACCTTCGCGTCGGCGACAACTTCCAGAAGCACAGCTATCCGTTCGGCATCATGGTCAACGCGCGTGGCGAGCGCTTCGTCGATGAAGGCGCCGACTTCCGCAACTACACCTACGCGAAGTACGGCCACGTCATCCTCCAGCAGCCGGGCCAACTCGCCTGGCAGGTATTCGACGCCAAGGTCACCCACCTGCTCCGCGACGAGTACCGCATCCGCGAGGTGACGAAGGTCCGCGCCGACACGCTCGAAGAGCTGGCGGCGAAGCTGGAGGACGTGGATGGCGCGCGGTTCCTGGAGACCGTCGCCGCATACAACGACGCGGTCCAGATGGACGTCCCGTTCGACCCGACGGTCAAGGACGGGCGCGGGACGACCGGGCTGGCGGTGCCGAAGTCGAACTGGGCCAACCGGCTGGACACCCCGCCGTACGAGGCCTACGAGGTAACCTGCGGGATCACCTTCACCTTCGGCGGACTGAAGATCGACGGCCAGGCGCGCGTCCTCGATGTCGGCGGCGAGCCGATCCCCGGCCTCTACGCGGCTGGGGAACTCGTCGGCGGCCTCTTCTACTTCAACTACCCCGGCGGCGCCGGCCTGACGGCCGGCGCCGTCTTCGGCAAGATCGCCGGGACGGGTGCGGGGAAGGCGGCGCTGAGCGCAACGCTTTCGTAGGGACAGACCGAGGTCTGTCCGCGCTCCGCAGAGCGCCGCTCTCGGTCCGATCCGCGACCTGCTCGGCGCGACTCTACCCGATCGCCCGTCTGAGCACGAAGATCGCGTCCGCCGGGCGTTGGTGGGCGCCGGTTTGGGGTGGCGGTCGATCCGCACGGGGATGGCGCTCTGTGGAGCGCGGACAGGGCCAGCCCTGTCTCTACGAAAGGTTTGTGCGTGGTTCGGTTGGCCGGAGATCGCCTAACGCCGCGATGTGGGCCGGCGTCGTGCCGCAGCAGCCGCCGACGATGCGGGCGCCGAGGGCGACCCAGTCGCGGGCGAGGGCGGCGTACCGGTCGGGAGTAACCTCGTCCTCCAGCTCCCAGCGGTCTGAGGCAACCGGCGGGCCGAGGTTGCCGTAGGCGCCGACCGGCAGCGGCGAGTGGGAGGCGAGCTCGCGGAGCGCATCGGCAACGAGCGGCGCGGGAATGCAGTTGACCAGCAGCGCGTCCGGGCCGAACGGCGCGACGGCAGCGACGGCGGCGGACAGCGCTTCGCCGGAGAGCAGCCGGTCGTCGGCGCCGCAGACGAAGCTGACGAGGACCGGC
>DAOKZM010000249.1:0-1490 GCA_035325665.1 Thermomicrobiales bacterium
TCGCGCGGGTGATCGCCTGGCGAATCCACCAGGTCGCGTAGGTCGAGAACTTGAACCCCTTGTGGTGCTGGAACTTCTCGACGGCGCGGATCAGCCCGAGGTTGCCCTCCTGGACGAGGTCGAGCATCGACATGCCGCGGCCGACGTATTTCTTGGCGACGCTGACGACAAGTCTCAGGTTCGCCTCGGTCAGCTTCTCCCGCGCCAGATCGCCACGCTCGACCATCCTGAGATAGGTGCGGCCCTGCTGTGAAGCGGCCTCCGCCAGCAGCGCGGACGCCTCGTCCTGGTCGATGGTCGCGTCCGGCGCCTCGATCCGACGCTGGATGTTGCGCGGCAGCAGATCCCACTCGACCCGCCGCCGCCGCAGCTCCTCCTCGAGCGCCTCGGCGGTGATCCCGAACCCATCGGCGACCGACTTGAACAACGCCTCCGGGAGCTGCGTCACTGGCAGGACGGCGGCCAGCATCCGCAGCTTCGAATCGGCGGGGTGGTCGGGATACGCCTCGTGATAGAGCACCTCGACGAAGCGCCAACCCTCGGAGAATGAGAGGAAGACCGTCCGGCCGATCTGCACGGCAGAGTCGTTGACCCCCGCGCGGATGCGGGCCTCGACCCGCTCGGCCTCGTCCTCGTTCAACTGCAACGCGAGCTTGGCGAGGTGGTCGCGACGCTCCATCGCCTGCGCCAGCTCGACCTCCTGCTCGGCGGTCAGTAGCGGCACCCGTCCGATCTCGCGCAGGTACATGCGGACCGGGTCGTCGAGACTGACGCCGGAGAGGTCGATGTCGGCGATGCGCGTGTCCAGAAACAGGTCGAGCCCGTTTGACTCCTCTTCGACCTCGACCAGGTCGGTGTCCTCGCTCTCGACGAGCTCGTCAGTCTGGCTCTCGCGCGTCACCGAGATGCCGAGCTCGGTGAGGCGCGCTTCGATCGCCTCAAACGTCGCCGGGTCCTGCTCGGGGTCAACCTGACGACGCAGGTCTTCCCAGCTCAGGAAGCCGTTGGTCTCAGCCGCCAGGACGACCTGATCCACCAACGACTGGTTCACTTCGGGCTCGCTCGTCTCCGGGTCGGAATCGGAGCTGGCATCGCCTCGGATCAGGCGGTCGTTTCTGCTTCGCAGTTCGTCGATGTCGTCTGACACGGGGTGTACTCCCTGGAGCTAGGTGGGGCGACCAGTGAACCCCGAACGGGGTCGAGGGTTGATCGTCAGATCGTAACCTCCGCTGTGGCGCCGCGAGTCATGCGAACGTCGATGACGTCGCGTCGAAGCAGATCGTCGACTGTCTCCCGACGCTGGGTCAGGCGGCTCTCGCCATCTTCAATGAATACAACGGCCGGACGCAAGGCCTGGTTGTAGTTGCTGGCCATCGCCAGGCAGTAAACGCCCGCAGCCGGAATCACCAGCCGATCGCCCGGCGAGAGCGGCGGCAGCGCGACGCGCTCGATCAGGATGTCGCCGGACTCGCAATACTTCCCGGCAATCG
>DAOKZM010000249.1:1500-2087 GCA_035325665.1 Thermomicrobiales bacterium
GCGAGGTCGCCATCGCTTGGCCGGCCGACGAGCTCGGCAGTATACGCCGCGCCGTAGAGCGCGGGGCGGATATTGTCCGCCATCCCGCCGTCGACCGATACATACGTCCGGACTCCCGGTATCTCCTTGCGCGCGCCGACGGTATAGACCGCAACGCCCGCCTGGCCGACGATGGTCCGGCCCGGCTCGATCGTCAGCACTGGTGGGGCCATTCCCAGCTGCGCCGCGGACTCGCGGGCGCAGGCGGCGATGGCGCCAACGTAGTCCTCGACGCCGGCGTCCGGGTCCGTCGCTTCATAGGGAATGCCGAGGCCACCGCCGGGGCTGATCTCGTCGATCTCGACGCCGTGAGCATCGCGCATTCGGCCGGCGAAGCCGAACAGCGTCTCGACGGTGTCGACGAACGGCTCGATCTCGAATATCTGCGAGCCGATGTGAGCGTGGAACCCGTTCAGGCGCAGGCCCGGGACCGCCTGGATGCGACGGACAGCCTCCTCAGCCTGCCCGTTCTGGATTCCCAGCCCGAACTTCGAGTCCGGGATGCCGGTCTTGCGGTAGTCATGGGTGTGGACGTCGATGCCGGGGTT
>DAOKZM010000249.1:2097-5452 GCA_035325665.1 Thermomicrobiales bacterium
AACCCGCACCAGCACCGTCTGCCGCGCGGCACGGCCACTGGTCAGCTCCGCCAGCAGATCGATCTCGTCGAAGTTGTCGATTACGATCGTATCGATGCCGCTGTCGAGCGCCAGCCGCAGTTCGTCCGGCGTCTTGTTGTTTCCGTGGAAGTGGATGCGCCCGGCCGGGAAGCCGCAGGCCAGCGCGTAGGCAAGCTCTCCGCCGGAGACGACGTCGAGCCAGAGCCCCTCGGCGGCGATGATCTCCAGCAGGGCGTAGGACATCCCCGCCTTGCCGGCATAGACGACACGCGGCCGCGGCCAAGCCCCATCGAAGGCGCGCGTATAGCGCCGGCACTGCTCGCGGATCGTGGCGACGTCGAAGACGTAGAGCGGTGTGCCGTACTCGTCGGCGAGCGCGTCAAGCGAGACGCCAGCGACCTGGAGCGCACCGCGCGCGTCCCGCATGGCCGTCGTAGGCCAGAGCATCAACCCCCCCTTACACGCGCCACTCACGCCGGCTGTGGCGTGGCGGCGCCTAGAGAGACGTCGAACCGGCCGCTGTCGCACAGCGTCGGGCGCCTGGTCGAGGTCTCTCAGGTGCGACGAAGTATACCCCTATCAGGCGCGCGACGCGCTGGCGCGGGAACGGCCGGGACGGTTGCGTACACTAGAGGAACCGGCCCGCCGCGCCCGCGGCGGCAACAGGCAGGGAGTCGAAGGGATAGATCATGGCGGGGGAGACGAGCCAGCCGACACGGGTCGAACGCGATTCGCTTGGGGAACTGCAGGTGCCGGCCGACGCCTACTACGGCATCCAGGCCATGCGCGCCTATCTCAACTTCCCGATCAGCGACCTACGCTTCGCGCGCCGCTTCATCCGCGCGCTGGGGCAGATCAAGGGCGCCGCGGCACGAGTGAACAGCGACCTGGGCATTATCGACCAGCGGCTGGCCGAGGCGATCATCCAGGCAGCGTCGGAGGTCGCCGACGGCAAGTTCGACAAGGAATTCATCCTCGATATCTTTCAGACCGGGTCCGGCACCTCGACGAACATGAACGCCAACGAGGTCATCGCCTCGCGGGCGAACGAGATCCTCGGCGAGGCGCGGAACGGGACGAGCCCGGTCCACAAGAACGACCACGTCAACGCCGGCCAGTCGTCGAACGACGTCATCCCCACTGTCATCCACCTCGCGGCGCTCTCGGCGATCGTGGAAGACCTCCAGCCGGCGCTCGAAACGCTGGAGCGGTCGCTGCGGGCCAAGGCGGATGAGCTGATGCCGGTGATCAAGACCGGGCGAACCCATCTGCAGGACGCGACGCCGATCCGGCTCGGACAGGAGTTCCTCGGCTATGCCGGTCAGATCGAGCGCGGGAGAGCGCGGGCCGATGGCGCGATCGGCGAGTTGCGAGAGGTCGCACTTGGCGGCACGGCCGTTGGCACCGGGATCAACACGCACGCCGAGTTCGCCAGCCGCGTATGCAGGATCCTGAGCCACCAGACCGGCGTTGAGGTCGTCGAGTCGACCAACCATTTCCAGGCGCAGAGCACGCTGGACGGCGTCGTGGCCGCCAGCGGCGCGCTGAAGACGATCGCCGTGTCGCTGCTGAAGATCGCCAACGACATCCGCTGGCTCGCCTCCGGGCCGCGGGCCGGCATCGGCGAGATCGAGCTGCCGGCCGTCCAGCCCGGGTCGTCGATCATGCCCGGCAAGGTCAACCCGGTCATCGCCGAGTCGGTCGCGATGGTCTGCGCCCAAGTGCTCGGCAACGATGTCACGATCAACGTGGCGGGCCAGTCGGGCAACTTCGAGCTGAACGTGATGATGCCCGTCGCCGCCTACAACTTGCTCCAGTCGATCGAGTTGCTGGCGACGAGCTGCACCAACTTCGCCGTGCAATGCATCGACGGGATCGTCGCGACGAGCCGCGGGCCGGAGATGGTCGAGAAGGGCTTGATGATCGGCACGGCCCTCGCCCCGATCATCGGCTACGATGCCGCCGCCGCCATCGCCAAGGAGGCGGCGCAGTCCGGCCGGACGATCCGCGAGGTCGCCCGCGAGCAGACGAGCCTGTCCGAGGAGGAGCTGGACCGCATTCTCGACCCGGCGCAGATGACCGAGCCGGGCGCAACGCTGGCCGGGGGAGGCGGCTGATCGTTAACACGCGGAATCGAAGAGGCGCCGATCGTCGATCGAGACTCCCGGCGAGGTCCGCCTGACCGCCGAAAGGCGGACCTCGACCAGCCGTGTCGCCCGACGTCCCGGTCGAACGATCAGCTCCGGCGAGTCAGCGCCGTCACGTTGCACTACGGCTCGGACGGCGCCCCGAGGACACACCGTCGTGCCCTCGTGGGAGCCCTTGGGCGAGGAGCGGCAAGCGCCGCTCGTTTGTGCCCCCAAAGCGAACCGTAATCGACGGCCGTTGGGACGGGTATCGTGTAATGTACGTAATTCGAGACGGAGACCGAATCAGATGAGGTGTCGCTCGACCCCGATGCGGGTCGCCGCCGCGCGGGACGAGACGCCGAGCTTCTCGTAGATCGACGAGAGGTGCGTCGTGACCGTCCGGCGGCTGACGTGCAGCCGCTCCGCGACGTCGGCGTCGGTCAATCCGTTGGCGACGAGGCGCAGCACCTCGGTCTCCCGAGGACTCAGCCGCCGCGGCTGCTCGCCGCTTTCGGCCATGCCCCACCAATCACGCGCGCGGGCAACGAAGCTCGACCAGGACGTGGCTCCCATCTCGGTGAAGATGTCTACCGCCGCGTCGAGCGTGGCGCGCGCTTGTTCGGTATGGCCGTCGCGGTTCTGCAGCTCGGAGAGCATCACCATACCGGTCGCCTCGTCCAGCCGGTTCTGGCACGTCTGGGCGAGGGCTATCGAGCGGTCCAGCTCCGCGCGCGCCTCGTCGGTCTGGCCCGCGTGGACCAGCGAGCGGGCCAGGAGCCGCCGCGCCATGGCAAGGGCCAGCGGTTGGCGCGGCGACGACGCCAGCCGCACCGCGTCGCGCGCGTAGCGATCGAGGTCCCCGAGCCGGGCGGTGGCGAAGGCATGGACAGCACGCGCGATGGCCAACTCGGCGCGGCCCAGCGCCGCGCCGCTCCAGTCCAGCCACCGTTCCATCGCGTCTAGCCAGGGTGGGGCGGCCTCCGGCTCGCCCCAGAGCACGCAGCGCTGCGCCGACAGGTAGAGCAACTGGAAGCCAGCCAGGTAGACGGTCGTACCGGGGCGCGTCCCAGCGCCGGCTGGGAGCACGTCTGCGATGGCGCGGGAGAACATCTGGCGATCGTCCGAGTGGACGGCGATCGTCGCCAGTGCTGGCGCGACAATCCAGCCGATGCGGTCGGCGCGGTCGATCCGCTCAGCAGTCGCGC
>DAOKZM010000250.1:0-5396 GCA_035325665.1 Thermomicrobiales bacterium
GCCAGCCACACGACACCCCCTCTCCCCGCGGGAGAGGGGGACGGGTGCCCTCTGGGCGGCGGTGAGGTCTCCCTGCCCTACGCCAGCCGCGCCTCCGCTTCCCTCCGCGCCTCGGCGCTGTCCGTCTCGCGGACCAGCTTCTTCGCCGCGGCGAGGCGGGCGCTGCCCATGCTGAGCTCGCGCGCGCCGAGGCCGATCAGCAGCGGGATCGCGGCCGGGTCGCCGGCCATCTCGCCGCAGATGCCGGCGTGCTTGCCGGCCGCGCGGGCGGTCGCCAGCACATCGCGGATCAGCCGCAGTACTGCCACGTCGAACGCCGGATACTGGGCCGCCAGCGCCGGGTTGGTCCGGTCCACCGCTAGCGTGTACTGGACGAGGTCGTTGGTGCCGATGCTGACAAAGTCCACCTCGCCGATCAGCCGGTCGATCGCGATCGCCGCGCTGGGGATCTCGATCATGATCCCCAGCGGCACGTCGGCCCGGTGGGCGACCCCCTCGGACGCCAGGTCGCGGGCGACCCCCTCGACGTAGCGGCGCGCCTCGTGGACGTCTCCAACGGTCGCGACCATCGGGAACATGATCCAGATGTTGCCGGCCGTCGCGGCGCGCAGCAGCGCCCGGAGCTGGGTGCGGAACAGGTCGGGATGGGCGAGCGAGATGCGCAGCCCGCGGACGCCGAGGAATGGGTTGAGCTCGGCAGCCCCCGCGTCAGTGATGCCGGGCAGCGGCTTGTCGCCCCCGGCGTCGAGCGTGCGGATGATAACCGGCCGCTCGCCCATCACCTCGGCCGCGCGCCGGTAGGCTTGGCACTGCGCCTCCTCGTCCGGCAGCTCTGGCTGATCGACGAAGAGAAACTCGGTGCGGAAGAGACCGACCCCCTCCGCGCCGCGCGCCAGCGCCACCTCCGCCTCAGCCGGCGTCCCGATGTTCGCCTGCAGCTCGACCTGCTCGCCGTCCAGCGTCATGGCCGGCAGGTCGCGGTCGGCGGCCAGTCGCTCCTCCTCGGCCCGGGCGGCCGCGATCCGCGCCTCGGCGACGGCGCGCGCCGTGTCGTCCGGCGAGAGCACGAGCTGGCCGGCGTCGCCATCGACGATGGCAACCTGCCCGTCGGTCACGTGCTGGAGCAGATCGGCGACACCGACGACGGTCGGGATCCCGAGCGCCCGGGCGAGGATCGCGACGTGGGCGGTCGTGCTGCCGCGCTCGGTGGCGATGCCGGCCAGCCGCGAGACGTCCATCAGCGTCGTGTCCGACGGGAACAACTCGTCGGCGACGACGATCGCGTCGTGCGGAAGCTCGACCTCCGCCCCCGCCTCCGGTCCGGCCAGCGCCTGGAGGAGCTGGGTCGCGACGTCGCGGACGTCGGCGGCGCGGGCGCGCAGGTAATCGTCCTCCAGCTCCGCGAACATCGCCTCGACCGACGAGGTGACGGCTCCGATGGCGCTCTCGGCGTGGTCGTGCTTGTCGCGGATCGTCCGCTCGATCTCACCAACGAAAGCCGGGTCGTCGAGGAACATCGCCTGGGCGTCGAAGATCGCCGCCTCCTGCTGACCGGCCCTCGCCGCGGTCGTCTGGCGCGCGGCGGCGAGGCGCTGTCGCGTCTGCTCGACGGCGGCCCGGAAGCGCTCCAACTCCGGCTCGACCCCGCCGGCGCCGAGCGGCGGTCGCTCGACGCGCGCCGGCTGCCGCCGGTAGACGACGATCGTCCCGATCCCGATCCCCTCGGCGGCGGGCGTCCCGGACAGCGTCTCGCCACTCATGGCGTTCCCTCGTCGAAGTCTCGCTCGACCAGCGACCGCAACGCATCGATCGCGGCGTCCTCGTCGGGACCGTCGGCCCGGACGAGGATGTCGTGGTCGTGCTCGACGCCGAGCGTCATCAAGCCGAGGATGCTCTTGGCGTCGGCCTCCCGATCGGGGTTACGGGTCAGATTCGTGAGGCGAACCGCGGAGTCGAAGCTTGCCGCGGTCCGGACGAAGAGGGCGGCCGGTCGCGCGTGCAGCCCCGCCGGGTGGGTGATCGTCAACCGCGCCTCCCTCATCGCCACGCCGTCCTCTCGCTAGTGGTTCACCTTGTTCATGCGGCGGGAGCCCAGCGCCGCGGCCGAGACCTGGTCCAGCCCATGGCCGATGGAGGGTTGGACCGCCGCGACGATCGCGCCCTCGACCAGCGGCGCGTCACTGAGGACGACGCGCGATGAGAGGGAGCCGGCGGCCAGCTCCAACGCCGTCTCGGCGCTCATCACCGCCGAGCCCAGGTCCATCAGCACGAGGATGCCGTCGCCCCCGTCGGCCGCCCGCAGCGCGTCGAGGATCGCGTCCGGATTAGTGCCGAGCGAGCCGTCGGCCGTGCCGCCGACGGCGCGGATGTTGATCATCCCGCCGGCCATCTGCTCGGCCATGTCCCGGATGCCCTCGGCGAGCTTCGGGCTATGGCTGACGATTACGATGCCGACGGGCATGGTCTCCCTTTCCGATGACGCGTGCTACGCATTCGCGCGCTCGCGGACGAGGTCGGCGATCGTGCGGAGGATGTAGTAGGACGAGGTCGCACCAGGGTCCTGGTGGCCGATACTGCGCTCGCCGAGGTAGCTGGCGCGCCCCTTTGTCGCCAGCATCGGGATCGTCGCCTCCATCCCCTGGCGGGCGGCCTCGGCGGCCTGGTCGAGTGCGTCCGCCACGCTGGCGCCGGCCTCGGCGGCGGCGTTCAGCGCGTCCACCGCCGGGGCGATCGCATCGACCATCGTCTTCTCCCCGGTCGTCGCCTTGCCGCGCTGCTGGACCCCCTCGAGCGCCGCCTTCACCGCGGTGGCGACCTCGGCCGTTCCCACCTCGGGGCTGGCGGCGAGCGCGGTCGACGCCCGGAGGAAGGCGGTGCCGTACAGCGGCCCGGCCGCGCCGCCGACGGTCGAGATCAGCGTCATGGCGGCGGTCTTGATGACCGCTGCCAGCGACTGGTCGGGTTGTTCCTGCACCTTGGCGAGCACGGCGGTGAAGCCGCGGTTCATGTTCGTGCCGTGGTCGCCGTCACCGATCGCCGAGTCGAGCTGCGTCAGCTCGGCGGCATGCTCGGCCATGACGGCCTGAACCCGCTCGGCGATCGCCAGTCCTAGTCCGTCCGTGTTGCCCATCCGGCCTCCTCACCGCTGCTGCGCGTCCGCGGGGGATCATACGCCCCAGCGCAGCGCCGCGGTATGGACCGGTGCGTCCCACAGGTCGGCCAGCTCGTCGTCCAGCCGCAGCAGCGTGATCGACGTGCCAGCCATCTCCAGCGAGGTGATGTAGTTGCCGACGAGCGAGCGAGTGATCGTGATGCCCTTGCCGCGCAGGATCTCGTCGAGCCGGCGGTAGACGATGTACAGCTCCATCAGCGGGGTGCCGCCCATGCCGTTGACGAAGGCCAGCACCTGCTCGCCCTGCTTGAGCCCCAGGTCGTCGATGACCGGGTTGGCCAGCATATCGACGATCTCGTCGGCCGAGGCGATCGGCAGCCGGTGGCGACCCGGCTCGCCGTGGATGCCGATGCCGATCTCCATCTCATCCTCGGCGAGGTCGAACGTCGGCTTGCCCGCCGCCGGCACGGTGCAGGAGGTCAGCGCCATGCCCATGCTGCGGACGTTGTCGTTGACCTTGGCGCAGATCGCGGCGACGTCGTCGAGGCCGGCCTTGCGCTCGGCCAGCGCGCCGGTGATCTTCTCGGCCAGCACCGTCCCGCCGACGCCACGCCGGCCGGCCGTGTAGAGGCTGTCCTGGACGGCGACGTCGTCGTTGATGACGATGCTGCGGACGTCGATGCCTTCGGCCTGGGCCAGCTCGGCCGCCAGCTCGAAGTTCATGATGTCGCCGGTGTAATTCTTCACGATGTGGACGACCCCGGCGCCGCCGTCGACGGCCTTTGTGGCGGCCAGCATCTGGTCGGGGACGGGGGAGGTGAACACCTCGCCGGGGCAGGCGGCGTCGAGCATGCCCATGCCGACGAACCCGCCGTGCAGCGGCTCGTGGCCGCTGCCGCCGCCAGAGACGACGCCGACCTTCCCGGAGACCGGCGCGTCGGCGCGGATGACGACCTTCAGGTCGGGATCCACCCGCAGCAGCCCCGGGTGGGCTGCGGCGACACCCTCGAGCGACTCGCGGACGACATCGTCAACCTTGTTGATGAGCTTCTTCACGCCTGTCCTCCATCTGTCTCCGCGGAGGCCCTCGCCGTTGGTCCGCATGACCGGTCTGCAGGCCGCCCGCGCTGAGGTGTAGCGCCGGGTCCGCTCCGCACCCGACGGCTCCTATCATGAGCCATCCATCGAGTTTGCGCTAGTGGGAAGCGCCGGAACGCGGCACGCATTGTCTTTGGCAACGCCGGCATCCAACGCCGCGTTGTTGCGGTTGTCAGTTGACAAGTGTCGCCACTTGGACTATCTGTAGCGTGGCCCCGTTGAATGGTGCGATCGCTGGCGCGCGTCGGGCGAGGTGATGGCGAGGCGGCGACGCAGTCCGTGGGCCTGGCCTCTCGCGTCGTTGGCATTTGGGGATGCCAGGCGCCAACGCATGGCATGGTCCGCGGCTCACGCGACGATAGCGCCGCGTGAGATGGGGAATCTCGAACGATCGAACACGGGGAAAGGAGGTGGCGATCCGCGCGGACTCCATGCCTGCGGTGGGCAGGCTCCGGACGAGTGGCACGCGCGCGGAGGTGCGCAATCGCGAGCGCGCGGCCGACGACTGACGTGAGTCGGGAGCAAAGGGAGCACGTGGATGCGTCGAGACACAGTTGCTGCCAAGCTGTGGGCAGAATTCGTCGGTACCGCCATCCTGATCCTTCTGGGTGACGGTGTTGTCGCGAATACCCTTTTCGGCAGCCGGCTCGGAAGCCCCGAGGCCGCGCCGTTCTCGGGCTACAACTGGAATACGATCACCCTTGGATGGGGCTTCGCCGTCGTGATGGCGGTCTACGTCGCCGGCGGCATCACTGGCGCTCACATCAATCCGGCCGTCACCGCCGCCGCGATGGCGCGCGGGACGCTCGACCTGACGACGGGCGTCCTCTACTGGGTCGTCCAGGTCGCCGGCGGATTCGTCGGCGGCTTCCTCGTCTGGGTGCTGTACAAGGCCGACTTCGACGGCCAGGGCTGGAAGAACGTCTTCTACACCGCGCCCGGTATCCACTACGGCGATGCGACGTTCAACCAGTACTTCTCCGAGTTCATCGGCACCTTCATGCTGGTCCTGCTGATCTACGCGATTGTGGACAACGTCCGCAACGTCGGCCCGGGGGCGAACCTCTGGCCGTTCATGGTCGGCATGGGCGTGCTGCCGGTCGGCCTCTCGCTCGGCGTCCCGACCGGGTACGCCATCAACCCGGCCCGCGACTTCGGTCAGCGGCTGTTCTCCGGCATCTTCCTG
>DAOKZM010000251.1:0-5388 GCA_035325665.1 Thermomicrobiales bacterium
TTATCGCCGGTGTCGGCGGCGTTGCCGGTGACGGTGATCCGGCCGATGTCGAGCGACTCGCTGGCCGGCGCGATCTCCAGCTTGACGACGTCGTTGTTGCTCCGGGCGAAGATCGTCGCCCGCTTCGTCGCGTCGAGCAGGTCGTCGCGCTGCACCGTTGTGCGCGTGTTCCAGTCTCGCGGGATGATCTGCGAAAGGTCGGGAAATGTTCCGTCGATCAGCCGCGTAGTGATCCAGACATCCTCCAGCGTCACCAACAGCTGGCTCTGGTTCGGGGTCACGGTCAGCGTGACGACATCGTCCGCGTCACCCAGGACGCGCGAGACCTCCTGCAACGACCTGGCCGGGACGATGATCGACAGATCCTGGTCGACCGGCCGCCCGATATTCACGTGCTGTACCGACATGCGGAAGCCGTCGGCCGCCGCCAGTGTCAGCCGCTCGTCGCGGGCGATCAGCTGGACGCCCGCCAGGACCGGCCGGCTGTCGTCGCTTGCCGCGGCGAACACGACGCGCGAGATCGCATCGCGAAACGCGGCCGGCTCCAGTGCGAGCGACGCGCCACCCTCGACGCTCCGCACGATCGTCGGGAAGTCTTCCGGGTCGGTCCCGCGGACGTGCGCCTGAGTAGCGCGCTGTCGAACGGTTACCGTGAGCGGGCCCTGCTCCTGGCTCAGCTCGACGGCATCGTCGTCGAGGCTGGCGACGAACTCGCTAAGCACCCGTGCCTGGACGGTGATGCGACCGGGCTCGGCCACCTCCGCCGGAACGCGACATGCGATGGCGAGCTCGAGGTTCGTCGCCGAGATCGTCAACGCACCCTCGGTCGCCTCGAGGAGGTAGTTCCCGAGCACCGGCAACGTGCTCTTCGACGCGACTGCGCGGCCGGCGACCGACAGCGCTCGATGGAGGCTACTCTGTGAGCACGTTACCCGCACCAGTCTCGCTCCTTGGTGTCCGTACACTTGAAGTGGGCCGCATTATAGCACAGTTAGCGCCCACCTCCGGGGTCGATCATCGCCTTCTCCAGCCCGCTCAATTGACTTGACTTCGCGGCACGTGCTCGCTACAATGCGTTTAGAACATTCGTTCTAGGCGGACGCCAGATGATGACGGAAACGGAGAACAGACGGTGAGCGAGCAGTCCGCATTCGACCCCACCCGCTATCTGACGAAGGTCAGCGGGCGCGACTATCTCGAAGTGAAGTGGCGGCTGGTCTGGCTGCGCTCGGTGCATCCGGACGCGCAGATCGAGACCGAGCTCGTCGAACATCGCAACAACATGGCCGTCTTCCGCGCGCGGGTGGTGCTCCCCAGCGGCGCCTCGGCCACTGGCTGGGGCAGCGAAGGCGCCGAGGACTTCGGTGACTATCTGGAGAAGGCTGAGACCAAGGCCCTCGGCCGGGCGCTGGCCGCGCTGGGCTTCGGCACGCAGTTCTGCTGGGACTTCGAGTTCGGAGCCGAGCAGCAGCGAATCGTCGACTCGCCGGTGGACATCCGCGCCGCCCGCGACGGTGGCCGCCCCCAGCAGGGGATCCGCCAGGAGGCGACGCCACGACAGATCAAGTACCTCCACGCCGTGGCGCGCGAGGTCGGACTGACCGGTGACGGACTCGAGGAGCGGTCGCAACAGTCGTTCGGCTGTAGCATCGCTGAGCTGAGCCGGCGCGACGTGTCGCAACTGATCGAGCAGATCCAGGCAGAGCGCGCGACGCCGAGCCTGGCCTCCTAGTCTGCCGGTTGCGCATCAGGAAGGACCGAACGATGTCGGCGATGCCATCCCTCACGGTCGAGACGATCGAGTCGCACGAGCACCTACGGGCCGACCTTCGCGAGATCGAAGCCCGGCTTGAGGAGGGCTACCGGATGATCGATGCCGCGCTGGCCGAGGGCCGCGACGTGGCCCGCTGGGAGCGCCACTGGCTGAAGCTCCTGAACGACTATGAGCGGATCTACGACGCGCTCGTCGCATAATCAATCGCAATACCAATGCTCTATTCGACAGGCCCGGCGCTGAGCCGGGCCTGTCGGCGTCTGCGCGCCCGATCGACCGCTGGCAAGTGTTCTGCTACCATCCGTCCGTTTGCGTTCTCCGACAACGACAGGTGCAGGGGGCGATGAGCGACGCAGTGACCAGCGCGAGCTACGACCTGGCGGCAACGCGCCGGGCTCTTCCCATCCTCAACGAGTGGACATATCTGAACACTGGAACGGTCGGCATCATGGCCGAGCCCGTCCTCGCCCGCCACCTCGCCTACATCGCCGACCACGAGCGAGGCGGCCATGCCACACAGAGCCGGGCCACCGAAGGCTACGAGCGCGCCCGGCGGACGCTGGCCACGCTGCTGAATGTCGCCCCATCCGACATCGCGCTCAACCGCAACGCCACCGACGGCATCAACTGGGTTGCCGCTCGCTTTCCACTGAGGGCCGGCGATGAGGTCATTACGTCAACCGAAGAGCATCCGGCGATGATCTACCCCTGGCTTGCCGCCTGCGAGCGCGCCGGGGCCCGCCTCCGGTTCACGCGACTGAGCGCCGACCTCGACCAGCTTCTAGACGGCATCCGGGCCGTCCTCACCGATCGGACCCGCGTCGTCGCCATCAGCCAGGTATCGTGCGAAACCGGCACTCGGGCGCCAGTCGAGCGGCTCCGGGAGGTCGTCGGACCGAACGTCGTGATCCTCGTCGATGCATCCCAGTCGGTCGGCCAGTTCCCCGTCGACATCCCGTCGCTCAACGCCGACTTCGTCATCGGCAACGGCCACAAGTGGCTCGCCGGCCCGAAGGGCAGCGGCTTCGCCTGGTTCGACCCGCAGAAGATCGACCTCGTCCCGCCCGCGTACTTCGGAGACGGAGCCATCGAACCACACTGGTCGAGGGCGTACTACCAGACCGACCCGCCGCCTGCATTGCACTTCGCTGGCGACGCGTCGCGCTTCGAGTACGGCACGCGCGCCTGGCACACTTACGAGGCGCTGGCCGACGCGATCGAGTACCAGGCC
Source organism: Thermomicrobiales bacterium (assembly GCA_035325665.1). Classification (GTDB taxonomy): domain Bacteria; phylum Chloroflexota; class Chloroflexia; order Thermomicrobiales; family CFX8; genus JAMLIA01. The sequence goes on from DAOKZM010000251.1 coordinate 3,006, forward strand.
GCGCTGGGCTGGGACGCTATCTTCGCGCACGTCGATACGATCTCCACGCGAATGAAGGAGGCGTTGAACGAGGTCCCTGGCGTCGATGTCGTGACGCCGATGGAGTGGCGCGATTCGTCGGGGATAGTGACTTTCACCATCGCTGGTCTAAGCGGAATCGACGCCAGTCGCGAACTGTGGGAGAGCTACCGCATCGTCCAACGCCGGGTCGAGGCGCCGAGCGCGGTACGCGTGTCGTGCACGTACTTCACCAACGATGAAGACCTCACTCGGCTCGTTGAGGCAGTTGACCGGATAGCCCGCGGTCGCTGAACGCCCGCCCCTCGTCCCAGACGACGAGGTTGTGCATATCCAGCGTCGTGTGTTGCGCCGTCCGCGTGAGCACCGTGATGCCGCAGTTGGCGAAGCGGAACGAGTATCGCGCTCGCGCCGGCATGCCGAGGAGGACGGTCAGGAGCACCGCCAACTGCCCGCCGTGGGCGACGACCATCACGTTGGCGTCGTCCTGGCTCAGGAAGCGAGCATCGAGCCGCTCCACGAACAGCGACGCCCGGCGTCGGAACTGGCGCAGGCTCTCGCCGTCGGGCAGCGCCCGGCGGCCCCGGTGGATGTCGCCGTTCAGCCAGGCCTCCTCGAGGCCGTGAGGCCGGAGCACCGAGGCGGCGTCGCGATAGGCGACGCCCTGCAGGATGCCGTAGTTCATCTCACGAAGGACGGGATCGTAGGTGACGGGCCGCTCACCCGCGATCAGCTCAGCGGTCCTCGCCGCCCGCCGGAGGTCACTGGCGAAGATGGCGTCGAACTCAACCGCGTCCAGGTAGCTGCTGACCGCGCGACTCTGCGCAACGCCCCGCTCGTTCAGCTCGATGTCGAGGTGCCCCTGGAACACGCCACCGGCGTTCGACGTCGTCTCTCCATGTCGAATCAACCAAAGCCGCATCGCTCTGCCAACTACTCCTGACCTGGTGGACGAACGGACGGATGGGCGGCCGGCCGGCCGCCCATCCCGGCGCTGCACCCTGCCTTGGCCTACTTGGTGACGATCTCGACGCTCTCGAGGATCAGCGGCTCCTGCGGGACCGACATCTCGCCGCGGCCGCTCGGACCAACCGGCGCGTTCGCGATCGCGTCGAGCGTATCGGTGCCGTCTGTCAGCTCGCCGAAGATCGTGTAGTTCTTCGGCAGCGGGTTGTCCTGATGCATGATGAAGAACTGCGAGCCGTTCGTGTTCGGTCCGGCGTTCGCCATCGCGACCGTACCGCGAACATAGTCCCTCGTCACCGGCTCGTCGGCGAAGCGGTAGCCGGGACCGCCCGCGCCGGTTCCAGTCGGGTCGCCGGTCTGGATCATGAAGCTCTTGATGACCCGATGGAATGGCACGTTCGTGTAGTAGCCCTGCTCGGCGAGGAAGACGAAGTTGTTGACCGTCGCCGGCGCCTCGCCTTCGAGCAGGTCGATCGTCATGTCGCCTTTGTTCGTGTGCAGGATCGCCTGGTAGTCCTTGCCGTCCTCCAGCTGCATCGCCGGCGGGGAGCTCCACTGCTTGGGCACTTGTCCTCCTGGTGTCTCGGTCGAATCACTCGCCGCGGACTGGCCGCTCTGGGCAGTCGTCGCGGCAGGCTCCGGGCCATTCCCGGAGTCAGTGTTATCGCCACACGCAACCAACACGCCACTGACGGCAATCAGCAGTGCGATCACGATGATTCGCATGCTAATCACTCACCTCAGCGGGTTCGGAGCGCGTCAGGCCGAGTTGGGGGGCGATCGTCGCGATGCCGTCGATGACGTGCTGGATATGATCGTCGAAGTCGATGGCCAGCACGTCGGCGGTCGCGACGAGCGTCTCGCGATCGACTGCCCTGGCAAACGCCTTGTCCTTCATCTTCTTCCGCACCGATCGCGGGGTCACCTCGTCGATCGACTTGGTCGGGCGGACCAACGCGACTGCCGTGACGAAGCCGCTCATCTCGTCCACCGCCGCCAGCGTCTTCTCGAGGTTCGTAGCGCGGGGAACGTCGAGGTGGTCGGCATGCGAGAGGACCGACTGGATAATGTGCTCCGGCACCCCGCGCTCGCGCAGGATCGGCGCGCCATCCTGCGGATGATGGTCGAGCGTCGGGTGAATCTCGAAGTCGAAGTCGTGGATCAGCCCGACGAAACCCCAGAGGTTCTCGTCGGCGCCGAAGTAGCGCGCGTACTCCCTCATGCACGCCTCGACGCCGAGGCAGTGCCGTAGAAGCGGCTCCCCCTTGACGTACTCGGTCAGCAACGACCAGGCGTTGTCGCGTGTGATCTCCATGTCGGCCAAACCGCCGCTCTCCTTCGCCAGGTTCCGGGTCGGATCGTGATCGCGGCCCGCTCGGAGGGCCAACCGTCATCCTAC
>DAOKZM010000252.1:0-910 GCA_035325665.1 Thermomicrobiales bacterium
GCTCGTGTGGACGGGCGACGATGTCGAGGACCGCGGGATCGCCGAAATCGTCACCGCCTCGATCGACCGGCTGCTGGCGAACGACGTCGACGCCGTCCACCTGTCGTTCGACCTCGACGCGCTCGACCCGACCATTATGCCCGGCACCGGCACGCGCGTGCCCGGCGGGCTGACCTACCGCGAGGCGACGCGGATGCTGGCGTTGCTGCGCCGGAGCGGGCTGCCGATCGTCTCGGCCGACGTCGTCGAGCTGAACCCGCTCCTCGACCCGAGCGGCGGCTCGACCGCCATCGCCGCGGCGCTGACGGCAGCATTGCTGGGTGAGACCATCCTGTGAGCGACAGCCGGATGATCATCAACGTCGAGGTAGCGGTCGTTCGCGACGACGGCCACTTCCTGATGATCGTCCGCGGCGAGGACGAGGAGTACCTGCCGGGCGTGCTCGTCTTCCCCGGCGGCAAGCTCGAACCCGAGGTGCTCGTCGAAGCACTGGAGGTGACCGCTATCCGCGAGGTGCGCGAGGAGGTCGGGCTGGACGTCCGCGAGACGCGCTACGTCGAGAGCCACACCTTCCTGGCCAGAGATGAGCTGGCGCTCGACGTCGTGATGCTGGCGCGCTACGCGGGTGGCGAGCCCTTCGCCGCCGACCCGGGTGAGGTCGCCGGGGTACGCTGGATGAGCGTCGCCGAGATCCACGCCCACCCGGACGTCCAGCCGTGGACGCGGACGAGCCTCGACCGCGCCGAGCGAGTCCGCCGGGAGGCGGGCTGGTAGCAGTCCGCTCCTGCCGGTAAGCGGGTACAATCCCCGAACCGCCGGCCACCGGCCGCCCGCCACGGACAGGGGGATCCGCTACGGCACAGCCCGACGACGCCACTACCTCGACGACGGAAGCAGCGCCCGCCGGGGC
>DAOKZM010000252.1:920-5374 GCA_035325665.1 Thermomicrobiales bacterium
CGATCACGACCGCGCTGCGCCTCTATCCCTCCTTCCGCATGATGTGGCTGGGGACGGTCGCGACCAACCTCGGCCAGTGGATGCAGAACATCGCCCTCGGCTGGTACATGCTGGTCCTGACCGACTCACCGCTGTGGGTCGGGCTGATCGGCTTCGCCGCTGGCGTCCCCTACCTGCTGATCACCTTGCCGGCTGGCGCGCTGATCGACCGCGCCGACGAGCGCCGCGTCCTGATGGCCACCCAGTGGGCGGCGATGGGGACGGCGACGCTGCTGGCCGCGCTGATCCTGAGCGGCGCCGCCCAGAGCTGGCATCTGCTGGTCGCCGCGGCGATCAACGGCGCGATCATGGCGGTCAACGGCACGGTCCGCCAGACATTCGTGCCGTCGCTGGTTCCGCGCGAGCACCTGGCCAACGCCGTCTCGCTCAACTCGGCCGGGGCAAATGCGATGCGCATCATCGGCCCCTCGATCGCCGGCGGGATCATCGGTCTGTTCGGCGTCGCCGCCTGCTTCATCATCCAGGCGTTCGCGCTGGCCGGCGCGCTGGCCGCGGCCGTGCGGATCGAGCCGGCGCCGAACGAGCGGGCCGGCATCGCGCCGGGCGGCATCCTTGATGGCCTCCACGAGGTGCGCCGCAACCCGGCTATCGGCTCGCTGATGGTCCTCACCGCGATCCCGGCGACCCTCGTCTTCCCCTACATCCAACTGATGCCGGTCTTCGCCCGCGACGTGTTCGACATCGGCGCCGCGGGGCTCGGCATGTTGATGGCGGCCAGCGGGATCGGCGCGCTCTCCGGCGCGCTCATTGCGGCGACGATGGACCGCGTCGAGCGCAAGGGAATCGCCGTCATGGCGCTGACGACGGTCTACTGCGCGGCGGTGGCCGGCTTCGCCGCCAGCCCGGGGCCGATCCTGGCGATGCTCGGACTGTTCATGGCCGGCGTCACCGGCTCGATCTTCGGCTCGCTCAGCAACGCCCTCCTCCTGCTGCTCAGCAACGCCCGCGTCCGCGGACGGGTGATGGGCATCTACATGCTGACCAGCGGCTTCACGCCGTTCGGCGCGCTTGCACTCGGCTGGATCGCCGAGCGGATCGGCACGCCCAAGGCGGTCAGCGGGGCGGCGCTGCTGGCGATGGTGCTGGTCGCCCTCAGCACGACCCGGATGCAAGAGCTCCGCACCGCGTAGCACAATAGTGTCGAGCGGAGGGAGGAGACCATGAGCCGCACCCACCTCGGGCGGGCGACGACGCTGACCCCGGCCCAGCGGCTGGTGTTCCGGGCGCTGATCGATGAGCTCGTCGGCGCCGGCCAGATGCTGCCGACGAGCGCCACCGCCCAGCGCATCGGACTGTCGGAGGAGGAGACCGAGTCGTTGCTGGCACAACTCGTCGAGGGCGACTGGGCCGCGGCTGATGGGGACGGGGCGTTGATGACCGCCTATCCTTTCTCAGTCGCGCCGACTGGCGTCACCGTCACCTGGGAGGGGGCCGAACGGCCCGCGATGTGCGCGGTGGACGCGCTCGGCGTCGCGCCGCTGCTGGGGCAGGCAGTCGAGATCCGCGCCAGCTGCCCGCACTGCGACCGCGCGATCGTCGTCCACGTCGAGCCGGACAAGCTGCGCAAGCGCTCGCCGCGCTCGACCGTCGTCATCCGGCGCTGGACAGCCGGGCCGGCCGCGACAAACCGCTGCGACGCGACCCGCTTCGCCTGCTCGCCGGACCACGCCCAGGAGTGGCTGCGCCACAACGGCGGGCCGGACGACGTGATCCAGTCGCTGGAGGCATCGTTCATCGAGGCGCGCGGCATCTTCGCCGACGCCTACCGGAGCGGCGCCTCAACGCACCCACGCGCCTGACGAAGCCCAGAGGGAGAGGGGAACACCACGATGGCCACGACACCGACCACCGGCGAGGACCTCGAGCGCCGCGACCCGGCCGAACTCGGCTTCGACCCGGAGCGGCTCGACGCCGCGATCGCCTTCATCAAGGACCACGAGGCGCGTGGCGACCACCACACCCGCGTCGCGCTCGACCTGCCGGACAACGACATCGTCGGTCCACTGAAGGATCGTGGTGGACATAACGGCATGATCCTGCGCCACGGCGCGGTCGCTGCCGAGTGGGGCGACACCCAGCGCGTCGACATGACCTACAGCATCTCGAAGAGCTACCTCTCGACCGTCGCCGGCCTGGCGTTCGACCGGGGGATGATCCGCGACCTCGACGAGCGCGTCAGCGTGCTGGTCCCGACCGATCACTTCAGCAGCGAGCACAACGGCCAGATCACCTGGCGGCATCTCCTGCGGCAGACGAGCGAGTGGACCGGCGCCCTCTGGGGCAAGCGCGACCTTGCCGACCGGCGCAAGGGCGTGGACCGCGAGTTGAACGCGCCCGGCACGTTCTACGAGTACAACGACGTGCGGGTGAATCTGCTCTCCTTCGCCCTGATGCAGCTCTGGCGCCGGGCGCTGCCGGAGGTGCTCAAGGAATATGTCATGGATCCGATCGTGGCGTCGGCCATCTGGCAGAGGCACGGCTACAGCACCTCGTGGGAGGAGATCGACGGCCAGCGCATCCAGGGCGTCTCCGGTGGCGGTCACTTCGGCGGCGGCGTCTGGATCGCGACGCCGGACCACGCCCGCTTCGGCCAACTCTTCCTCCAGCGCGGCCGCTGGGGCGACCGGCAGATCCTCTCCGAGCGCTGGATCGACGAGGCCACGACACCCGGCGACATCGAGCCGACCTACGGCTTCATGTGGTGGCTCAATCCCGACCACCTGCTCTTCCCGAGCCTGCCGGCCAACAGCTTCGCCGCCCGTGGCGCCGGCAGCAACATCATCTGGATCTCCCCCGACCACGACCTCGTCGTCGTCCTCCGCTGGGTCGACGGCGAGTCGATGGGCGCCTGCCTGGCGCAGGTGCTGGGGGCGGTGGAGTAGCAGCGGGGGACATCGAGAAGAGAGGCGCGCGCAACCGCTCGCGTAGGGACAGAGCTCGCTCTGTCCGCGGCCCGCAGGCCGCCTCTCCCGCGCGATCACCGACGGCTATCGCGCGGACTCGGCGAAATCGATAGAGAGGCACGGATGCATCGCGACCGCGACGAACCGCGCTCCCGGCGCCCCTCGCCTCGACTAGCCGACTTCGACTATTCGCAAGAGAGCTACTACTTCATCACGATCTGCACGCGTGATCATTCGCCGCTGTTCGGCAACGTCCGCGACGGCATCGTGCGACTCTCGCCAGTCGGAGAGATCGTCCAGCACGAATGGCTCGCCATTCCTGGGTTCGAGTCGGCGCTGCACCTGGACGCCTGGGTCATCATGCCGAATCACCTTCACGGCATCATTTCGCTCCATGCGACCGACGAGATGCCAACACGGGGACTCTCGTCAATCGTCGCAGGATTCAAAGGGAGAGCGACCCGCAGCGTCAATCGTGCGCGGGGTCGTGAGGGCGAATCGTTCTGGCAGCGGTCGTTCTACGATCATGTCGTGCGGAACGATGCCGACTTGGACCGGGTACGCGACTACATCGCGAACAACCCGGCGCGGTGGGAGGGTGATCGGCTCTACCGATAGCCTCCATCCCGATGGATCGGCCGAAGCGCGGGAGAGGCGGCCTGCGGGCCGCGGACAGAGCGAGCTCTGTCCCTACGCCAACGTTCTGCGATCGCGGGCGCCGCCGTTTGGCCGCGCCCGCAGTCGCATCGTTCGCTATGCGTTGTCGACCATCGTCTGGCCCGACTTGAGGACGAGGAGGATGTTGCGCAGAGCGCCAATGTCGTCCATGGCGTTGCCACGGACGGCGAGGATGTCGGCGCGCTTGCCGGGGGCGAGGACGCCGAATTCGTCGGAGCCGATCGCCTCGGCGGCCTGGCTGGTGCCGGTGCGGATCGCCTGGGCCGAGCTGGCGCCGACGTGCTCGACCAGCAGCTCGAGGGCGAGCTGGAAGTCGTCGAAGCGGGTCATCGTCACGCCCGCGTCGTTGCCCGAGACGAACTTGACGCCCGTCTCCCAGAGCTTGCGCAGGTTATCAACCCGCTGGTGACGCGTCGCCGCGAAGGGGTTTTCGATCCCCTCCTGCTCCATCCACTGGCGGGCGCGTTCGCCGACGCCAAACGTCGGGCAGACGTAGATGCCCTTCTCGGCGACCTGATCGGCGACCGGCTGCTCGTAGTGGACGCCGTCTGGGACCATAAACGAGCAGTGCTCGATCGTCCGCACCTGCGCTGCGACGGCGTTGCGGATGCCCGGTGTGCCGTGGCAGTGGGCGGCGACGTAGCGGCCCAGGCGGGCGGAGTCCTCGACGATCGCCTTCATCTGCGCCTCGTCGAACTGCGCCTCACGCGGGTTGGTGTTCGGCGTCAGCCCACCGCCGGTCGCCATGACCTTGATGAAGTCGGCCCCGGCCTTGACCTGCTCGCGGACGGCGCGGCGCGCCTCCTCGACGGT
>DAOKZM010000253.1:0-5350 GCA_035325665.1 Thermomicrobiales bacterium
CGTCGCTCGGCATGAGCGCGCCGTCTACTCGGTCGCCCTCCGCCACCTCCGCTCGCCGGATGCCGCCCAGGACGTGACCCAGGACGCGTTCCTGCGCGCCTGGCAGTCGCTCGACTCGTTCCGCAGCGAGCACCCAGGCGGGTTCCGTGCCTGGGTGCTGCGGATCGCCGCCAACCGCGCGCTGGACACGCTGCGCGCCAGCGCGCGACGGCCGGAAGAGTCGATCGACGCGCGGCAGGAGCGCGACGATCGCGCCTGGGAGCCGGAGTCGAGCGACGAGAGCGCCGTCGACCTGGTCAGCCGGAGCGAGCTGTCCGGCGTGCTGGAGCGGGCGCTCGGCCAGCTCCAGCACGACCAGCGCCTCGCCGTCATCCTGAGCGACGTGCAAGGCCACCCGTACGACGAGATCGCCGGTATCAGCGGCGTCGCGCTCGGCACCGTCAAGTCACGGATCAACCGCGGGCGAGCGCGGCTGCGCGAGATCCTGCTGGCCGACGAGGCTGGCCGGGAACTTCTCGGCCGGCCGGCGCGTCAGGAGAGTGGAGACCGCGACGGATGAGCATCCGCGACGGCGGCACTGAGACGATAACACCGATGGGAGGGATGCCGTGAGCGACGAGCAGCGCGCCGCGCCGCGGCGCCCGATGGAACACATCGCCCCCGAGACAATCGCCGCCTGGCTGGACGAGCCGGACGACCTGAGCGCCGAGGAACGCGCCGCGATCGAGGAGCACATGACCGGCTGCGCCGAGTGCCGGCAGGTCGCGGTCGAGCTCCGAGCGCTGGTCGTCGCGCTGGCGGCGCTGCCCGACGCGGAGCTGCCGCGCTCGTTCGCGCTGCCGGCCGAGCATGCCCAGCCGGGGGAGGCTCCAATTCCGGCTACCCGCCGCGAACCGACGCCGATCCGGGCGTCCAGCAAGTGGCACGACCGGCAGATGCGCGCGCTGCGCTGGGCGACGGCAGCGGCGGCGATCCTGTTCGTCGTGGTCCTCGGCGTCGACCTGGTGACGACCCGGATCGACCGGCCAACGTCGTCGAACGACGCCATCACGGCGAGCGGGCCGACGACTGCCGCCGGGGCTGCCGCTCCCGCCGAGACGACCGATGAGACGATGGCGGCGAAGGCCGCGCCGGAGGAGACGCCGACCCCGGCCACCGGGGCGGCTTCGCTGGCCGCCTCGCCGGAGGCGACCGCCGCGGGCGCCGAGCCGCAGCCTACCCCGGCGGCCGCCCAGGCGGAAACCGGCGCGACGGCGACGGCGGATGCTGCCGGCTCGGCCGAAGCGTTCGGCGGCGAGCCCGAACCGACGTCCTCCGCGGAGAGGACGGTGTCGCGGCGCGAGGAGCGCCTGCGGCTGCTCGAGTTCGGGCTGGCAACGGTCTTCGTCTGGCTGCTGGCGATGATGATCGCGCTGCCGCGCCTGCGCCGCCGACGCGGGAACCGTTCCTGAGCCACCAGCGTCATATCAGCAGCGAGATATCGTCGTTCACCGAGACAGACAGGAGAACACCGTGAGATCGTCGTTCATGAGAGGGACCCTTCCCGCGGCGGGGGCGCTAGTCGCGATCGCTCTTGTCGCCGCCGTCGCCATCAGCGCCTGGGATCATGACGGCGGCCGCGCGACCGCCGCCGAGAGCGACGCGACCCGCACGATCAACGTCAGCGGCGAGGGGCGCGTCTCGATGACGCCGGACGTCGCCGTCCTCAACCTCGGCGTGACCATCCGCGACCCGCAGCTCGCGACCGCCCAGAGCAACGCCACCACCGCAATGAACGCCGTGCGCGACGCGCTCAAGAGCGCGGGCGTCACCGACCGAGACATCCAGACCAGCAACTACTCGGTCTACGTCGAGCAGGACTACAACCAGCCAAACCAGCCGGTCATCGGCTACAACGTCAACCAGATGGTGACCGCCAAGGTGCGCCAAATCGACAAGGCCGGTGACGTCATCCAGGCCGCCGTCGACGCCGGGGCCAACCAGATCAGCGGCATCTGGTTCACGCTCGAGGACACCTCGGACGCCGTCCGCCAGGCCCGCGAGCTGGCTGTCGCCGACGCCCGCGCTCGCGCCGAGCACCTGGCCAGCCTGTCGAACGCGACGCTCGGCCCGGTCCAGACGATCAGCGAGGGCTACTCGACCCCCGGCGCGCCAGTGCCCTACGCCGCCTCCGGCGCCGCGGCCGAAAGCGCGGCGATGGCCCCGAAGATCGACCCCGGCACGATGGAGGTCATCGTGACCGTGTCCGTCAGCTACGCGATGCAGTAGCCGCCAGCGCTCCCGGCACGGACTCGCGCCGGGAGCGCTCAACACCCGGAGACGCCAGATGCGACGCCGCCCCGTCAGCACGACATCCCGCACCCTGCTCGCGATTGCAGCCTTGCTGTCGCTCGCGCTGGCCGGCTGCGGGACGGACGACGCGACGGGTGGCGACGCCACGCCGACCAGCCCGCCGGCCAGCCCGACCGTGGTCACGATCGACCACCCGACCGGAGCGGACGAGGTCGTGCTGCTGATCGAGCAGGGCGGCGGGCTGGTCCCGCGCGAGATGCTGGTGACCTCGCTGCCGCTGCTGGCCGTCTACGGCGACGGCACGGTCGTTACGCAGGGACCGGTCCCGGCCATCTACCCCGGCCCGGCGCTACCGAACCTGCGGCAATCGACGATCACCGAGGCGGGGCTGCAGGCGTTACTGGCGAAGGCAGATGAGGCCGGATTGCTGGCCGGCAGCGCGAGCTACGGCGACGCGCCGGTGGCCGACGCGCCGACGACAATCTTCCGGGTCACCGCCCGAGGCGAGACCCACGCCACAGCGGTCTACGCGCTCGGCATCGCCGACCCGCCGGCCAGCGCCGACCCGGCCGAGCGCGAGGCGCGCCAGCGGCTGTCGGCCTTCCTGAGCGACGCGACCAGCCTGCTCGACTGGCTCCCGGCGAGCGATGTTGTAACCCGCGACGCGGAGTACGAGTTCGAGCGGCTGCAGATCGTCACCCGCCCGACCGGCGCCAGCACGGCGACGCCGGATGTCCAGCCCGGCCAGGCCGACTGGCCGCTCGCCACGCAGCTGGCCGAGCTCGGCGAACCGTACTGGCTGCCGGACACCCGCTGCGTCGTTATCGACGGAGCCGATCTGGACACGCTCCTGCCGGCCCTGCGCCAGTCGAACACCCTCACCGAGTGGCGGAGCATGGGCGGAACCTGGGCGCTCTTCCCTCGCCCGCTCCTGCCCCACGAGGATGGCTGCCCGATGCCGCCGACGGCTACACCTACGTCATGACAGCCGCACGACGCTGAACGTCTCGGCGGCGGCGAGTCCATAGGGTGCGCCGATCGCCGCGGCGCGCTCGCGCCAGCCGGCACGCAGCGCCGCGGGGTCGCCCGTCTGCGAGCGGTGCGCGAGCCGCGCGTCGATCTTGCGCTCCAGCGTCGTCGTGATGTCCACCGCGGTCGACGGGGCGAGCGTCGAGAACAGCCAGACCTGCTCGACGGCGTGCGGCTCCAGCCCTTCCGCGACCTGTCCAGGGAAGTACAGATGGTCACGCGCCATCGGGTAGGCGGCGTAGAGGACGACCCGGCCGGCGACGCGGTGGTCACGATGGGTGATGTACGGCGGGTAGGGATGCTCGGGGTCGTGGGTGAAGACAACCGACGGCCGGGCCTCGCGCAGCAGCCGCACGACCGCGCCGCGCAGCTCCGGCCCATCCTCCAGCTCACCATCGCGCCAGCCGAGGAAGCGCAGGCCGGAGAGGCCGAGCCGCGCGTTGGCGGCGGCCTGCTCGGCCAGCCGGGTCGCCGCAATGTCCTCGGGCCGGGCCTCGCGGTCGGCCGAGCCCTTGTCGCCGGCCGTCAGCAGCGCCAGCGAGACGTCGCAACCGCGATCCACCAGCAGTGCCAGCGTCCCGCCGCACCACGACTCGATGTCGTCCGGATGCGCGCAGATGGCAAGCACGCAGCACTGTGCTGGCAGCGTGGCGTCTTGCCAGACTGGAGATTGCACCTCGCTCACCTCCCGCCAGTTCAGCCATCGATGATAGCGCGAGACGCGCATCGGCCGGGGCGCCTGGCCCCGGCCGATGTCCGAGAGGGGTGTGGGGTTCACGAGCGCGGCGGGCGTGTGGGGGACGCCCGGCCGCGTGGTTCGTTACTGGTTGGCCGGCCGGGTGCCGAGCGTCACCTGGACGGTCGTCTGCTCCCCGGAGGCGCCGCGGGCGATCGTCAGATCGATCGTGTCACCCGGCTTGTGCTGGAACAGTAGGTCTTGCAGCGACGTCGTCTGGCTGATCTCCTGGCCATCGATCGCGGTGATGATGTCGCCGGCCTGGACGCCGGCCGTCGCCGCCGGGCCACCGGGCACGAGATCGCCGACGTAGGCGCCGTGGTCGACCGGCAGGTTCTGGGCGGCTGCGAGCTGCGGGTTGATCAGCTGGTAGGAGATACCGAGGAACGGGCGCTCGATCTTGCCGTTTTCGATCAACTGGCGGGCGATGTCCTTGACTGTGTTGCTCGGGATCGCGAAGCCGAGCCCCTCGGCCGTCACGCCCGGCTCGGCCTGGCGGACGACGGCGGTGTTGACGCCGACGACCTGGCCCTGCATGTTCAGCAGCGGGCCACCGGAGTTACCCGGGTTGATCGGCGCGTCGTGCTGGATCATGTTCTCCATCCCGGAGCCGCCCTGCGAGTCGAGCGAGCGACCCAGCCCGGAGACGATCCCCTGGGTAACGGTGTTGGTGTACTCGCCGAGTGCGCTGCCGATCGCAACGACCTGCTCGCCGACGCGGAGCGTGCTCGAGTCGCCGAGCGAGACCGTCGCCGGGACCGGGTCCTGGATCTTGATCACGGCCAGGTCGCTGATCGCGTCGGTGCCGACCAGCGTGGCCGGGACCTCAGTGCCGTCGACGAAGATGACACTGAGGCTGTCGCTGCCCTCGACAACGTGGTTGTTGGTGATAACGTAGCCGTCCTGGCTGACGATGAAGCCGGTGCCGCTGCCGGCCGGCTGGAGCTGGCTGGTCGTCTGGCCGAAGCCGGCGAATGTCTGCTTGTTGATGACGGTGACGACCGCCTGGTTCACGACGTCGACCATGTCGGCGATGTTGTCATAGGTCGTGCCGTCCGACGTCGCGACCAGGAACGGGTAGCTCGTGTCGGCAGTCGCCGATGCCTTGGCGCTGGTCGTCTCGACCTTCACCGCGGACGTGCTGGTCGCGCTCGCCGCCGTGCTAGCAGTCGTCGGTGACGACGCCGCGACGGCCGCGGCCGTCGGCGTCGAAAGGACGGCCGTGCCGTTGTTGTCGCTGCTCGACCCGGTCGAGCAGGCGCCGAGGACGCCGATCGATAGCGCCATGATGAC
>DAOKZM010000254.1:0-5340 GCA_035325665.1 Thermomicrobiales bacterium
CATCGACCACAATGTAGACGCGGCCAGAGGGATGCACCCACTCCACCGCCTGTAGATAGGCGTTGAATCCGAGGAACGCGAAGACGACGCTGCCCACGATCCCGACGGCGATCGCCCCGGCCGTTCGTCGGAGTCGTCTCCCTCGGCCAGCCGGACGCTGTGTCACCGGTTCGGAGTGGTGGCTCCCCCCTCCGAACCGGTGTCGGAAGCCATCAAAGAGGTTCACCCTGGTCGCACCAGATCTGATCGCTCTAGATCGGCGACATCGGGGTTCGGTTCGCGGCGCGGAACCGCCACGCGCCAAGGAGGAGCGCGCCGAACAGCATGATCAGGCCGGTTGCCACCATCGCCGAATTGCCATCCGTGCTCAGCGCGGTCGCCGGTCCCACACCCGTGTTCGGTAGCGTGACCACCCCAGCCGCACCCGCGCCGGCGCTGCTGATCGTGTAAACCCCTTCCACGGGGGTGGTAATCTTCGGGCTGAATGCGATCGGAATCGCGGATAGCGACAGCTCGCGACCCTGATAGCTCACATATCCGAGCGCCCCAACGGTCCGAATCGTGGCGGTCCGGGGCGCGTAACCACCGATGCCCGGGATCTTCCACGAGTCGATGGCGGTGATGGTCATCCTGAACTGGTCAGACCCTGTCGCCTCGAATTCGCCTTCACCAGACGCAGTCGCCAGCTGCCCGTCGATCATTCCCTGGAAGGACCAGGAGCCAGCGCCGGACGAATCATCGTAGTCGACAGTTAGCTGTCCACTCACGATCCGATCGTAGTGAGGCATCACCACGTCCGACACGATGAACACCGCCGTCCGCTCCTGTGCCACCACCGCGGTGACAGCAAGCAGATTCAACGTAACCGCTAGTCCGACGGCAAACGCTAGCCGACTCATACGACACCTCCCCCGGATCACCGATCACCGCTGCGGTAAGAGTAGTTCACCTGATGCCTGTCACACGAACACATCGCGGAATCTAACGTGAAGCTATGTGCCGAGAACCCCCTGCCATTTGCTGACCGGCGCACTTCGCTCGTACCGATACCATACTGCCCGTGAGCGTCTCGACTAGAATGTCACGCGGTTTGGCTGAAGTCAAGAGAGGATGTCTGCGTTTGTTGATATTCAGTGAACGCGATCATGCCCCAACAACTGGATCAGAGCCATGGGTTATCATCTATGGATTCTGCCCAAGCCGCAGATGGCGACGAGCGTAGACCCTGTCTGAGAAGGTCATTTCCGGACTCGTCGAGCCTTGAGGCGCGTCATCGCGATCAGAATCATGACCTCACTCGTCTCGGGACGTGCCTCCTCGTCCTTGCTCAACCGCCGATAACGGTTCAACCAGCCAAACGTCCGCTCGACAATCCAGCGTTTCGGTTCGACCCATCGGCCCTCGTGGAGTGATAGACGGCGCGCCAGGGCGGGAAGTCATGTGGCAGTGCGCGCCAGGTGATGCCTTTCCGCACGACGGAGAAGATCGTGTTAACGATCTCGCGCCGGGAAACGGATGCCAGTCGGCCACCGGATCGAGGCTGCGGAACGCACGCGTCGATGCGCTCCCACTGGGCGTTGGTCAGGTTACTGGGGTACAGTGCTCTTGATATCCCGCGATGCTCAGACAGGCTTAGACAGCGTCATCGCATCCTCAGACGGGCTGGGCGGCTCACGACGAGCGCTACCCGGCCCCGGAGAGGGGCCGGGCAGCAGCACTTCGCGCCCTCTACTCCTCCGGCGCGATGTTCTGGTTCAGACGGAAGACGTTCTCGGGGTCCCACACGCGCTTGACCGCGCGGAGGCGGGCCAGCGTTGCGGGCGGATAGGCGTCGGCGATCCGGGCAGCGCCCTCCTGCTCGAGAAAGTTGACGTAGGCGCCGGAGCCTTCGTGGCGCGTCTTCTCCCAGGCGGCGGCGACCCAGGCGCGGTGCGTCTCCGGGTCCTGGGACGGGTCGAGCCAGACGGCGATGAGCGAGACCATGAAGCGGTAGCCGCGGTGCGCGAACGCCGTCGCGTCCGGCGCGACGCGGTCCATCGCGCCGCCGAGGCCGCGCAGGTGAATCAGGCTGTACGGCGACGACGCCTGCTCCATCGCCACGATCCAGCTATCGATGACCTCGTCGCTCAGCTCGTTGGCGAACATCGAGCGGATCGAAAACCCGTGCGGCAACGCCTGGTGCGCGGTCGAGAGGTAGATGTCGGGATACGGCATCGGCCGGACCGTGTCGGCCACCGGCTCAGCCAGCGCCCGCAGCGGCGCGAGCGCCTGCTGCCCCGCCTCGACATCGCCCGACCAGGTCACGATGATCGACAGCACGAGCTTGCCGACCCACTCCTCCGGCACGAACGGGGCCGGCGGGGCGTACATGATGTTCCCGATCGTCGTCAGGTCGTCCGGCGCGGAGGCGCTGTACTCCAGGTAGCCGCGCACCGTCTCGCGAGTGGCCGGCAGCAGCAGGTCGCCGCCGAGGATCTGCGGGACCGGCGCGAGCTGTAGCTCCAGTTCGGTGACGATGCCGAAGTTCCCGCCGCCCCCGCGAATCGCCCAGAACAGCTCCGGGCGCTCCGTCTCGCTGACCGTGACGATCTCGCCGTCCGCGGTCACGACCCGCGCCGAAAGCAGGTTGTCGATGGTCAGGCCGTACTTCCGGACCATGAAGCCGATCCCGCCGCCGGTGGTGAGGCCGCCGAAGCCGACGCTGGAGGTGTCGCCGGTCGAGATCGCCAGCCCGTGCTCCGCGGCCGGCCCGGCCAGGTCGCCGGAGGTCACCCCGGTCTGCACTCGCGCCGTCCGCGTCGCCGGGTCGATCTCAATCCCCTTCATCCGCGAGAGGTCGACCACCAGCGCGCCGTCGACCATGCTGTAGCGCGCCAGGCTGTGGCCGCCCGAGCGGACCGCCAGCGGCGCGCCGGTCGCGCGGGCAAGCCGCACCGCGGCGATGACGTCCGCCTCACCCTCGGCGCGGACGATCGCCAGCGGACGCGCGTCGTTGGTGATGTCCTGTACCTGGCGGGCGTCGTCGTAGCCCGGGCTGGACGGGGTGAACAGCTCGCCGGTCAGTTGGCGGCGGAGCTCGTCGATCTGGGTTCCGGCGTCGGCGCCGGTGGTCTGCGTCGGCAGTGTCGCAAAGGTCATCATCGTCTCCTTGTGTTCGTGGGTGGCCGTTATCACGACGACGGTCATCGGCGTCGCCGGCCGGGTGCAATCTCGTTTGCTCGTGGTTGCGTGGACATTCGTGTCCTTGGTGAGCAGCTCGGCGCGTCGCCGCGCCAGCCCCTCAGAGTGTCTCGTTCAGGCCTGGCGATCTCCTCTCGCGATGTCGCGCTGTCGCATCCGCTGCCTCGTGGAACTCCGCGACCGTGGCCGCGTCGCGCTCAGAGCGATCACGACGCTCGTCGTCCCCGGCTCACGTTCCTCGGCGCGCTGGTAGCGCACCGTGGCCCAGAGCGGCCCTGCCGCGCCGGGGTCGAGGTCGGCCGGCCAGTCGACAACGACGGCCGTCTCGGTTCGACTACGCATCGGCGGCCGCCGCGCTGATCGTCACGCCATAGCGCGCCGCCGTCGTGACCAGCCACTCGACTGACGGGCCGCCGTCGCCCGGAGCGCCGTGCCGCGCGAGGTCGCCGAGCGAGCGCTCCAGCCCGGCCGGCGCCAGCACCACCAGCAGCCGCGCCTCGTCGGACGCGACCCGGAAGCCGTGCTCGCTGCCGCGCGGCAGGAACAGGCAGGTCCCGCCGGCCGCGTCGTGGCACTCGTCGTCGCGCTCGACCGTCGCCCGGCCGGCAATAACGCAGAGCAGCTCGTCCTCGCGGCTGTGGATGTGGCGCGGGCAGACCGCGCCACGGCCGGCGCGCGTCAGGATGACCGCCACGCGCCCGCCCGTCTGCTCTCCGGCGACCAGCACCGTCCATTCGCCGCCGGCCGGGCGCGTGGTCATCGTGTCGTCCTCCTCTTCGTCGATGTGTCTCGTCGCGCCAGCGTTCCTGGCCACACGCCGATACTGCGCCAACCCGCCGCGCCGCGACAGCCACGTCACCCCCACAGTCGCCGCCGAATGCGGACTGTAGGGGTGCTGTATCCCTGCTGCCGAAGCCGGTGGACGGTGCTACGATGTCGCGCGTGCTGCTGGCGTGATGACCCAGAGGTGACCCGCATGGATGGCGCGGAGTCGCGCGAGTTCAGCCATCGTCTCCGCGAGCTGCGCGAGGCGGCTGGGCTGACGCAGGAGGAGCTCGCCGAGCGAGCCGGTCTCAGCGTCAAGGCGATCGGCGCGCTCGAGCGCGGCCATCGCCGGCGTCCCTACCCGCACACGGTCCGCGCCCTCGCCGACGCCCTTGACCTCTCCGACGCCGAGCGCGCCGTGCTCGCGGCAAGCGTCCCCGGCCGCGAACAGCCGCCCGCGCCACCAAATGCAGCCTTCGAGCATCTCCCCACCTCGCCGACGCCGCTGATCGGCCGCGAGCGCGAGCTGGCAGATCTCCGCACGCTACTCGACGACCCCGTCGCCCGCCTGGTAACCCTCACCGGCGCGGGCGGAGTCGGCAAAACGAGGCTCGCGCTCGAGGCCGCGGCACGCGTCGCCCGGGCCGGCACGGCAGTCACGTTCGTCCCGCTCGCCCACCTTGCCGACGCATCGCTCGTCATACCCGCGATCGCCCACGCCCTCGGCGTCGCCGAGCTCGGCACGACCCCGGCGCTCCAGCTAGTGGCCCGCCAGGTCGCCGGCCAGCCCTGGCTCCTCGTCCTCGACAACCTCGAGCAGGTCCTCGACGCCGCGCCGGCTCTCGCCGACCTCGTGGCCGCCGTTCCCCGTCTGGCGATCCTCGCCACCAGCCGCGCGCCGCTCCGCATCCGTGCCGAGCGCGAGTACCCCCTCCGGCCGCTCGATGTCCCCGACCTCGCCCGCCTCCCGACCATCGACGAGGTCGCCGCCGTCAGCTCCGTCCAACTCTTCGTCGAGCGGGCGCGCGCAGCCGAACCATCCTTCGCGCTCACCCCGGCGAGCTCCCTCGCCGTCGCCGCCATCTGCCGCCGCCTTGACGGCCTGCCGCCCGGGTCCGAGCCATCGGCCCGACCGAGCTGCTGGCGCGCCTCGACCAGATGCTCCCGCTCCTGGTCGGCGGCGCCCGCGATCTCCCGGCACGCCAGCAGACGATGCGCGCCGCCATCGACTGGAGCGAGCGGCTCCTCGACCCGGACACGCGGGCGCTCTTTCGCCGCCTTGCCGTTTTCGCCGGAGGCTGGGACCTCGGAGCCGCCGAGGACGTCGCCGGCTGGGACGCGATCGACTCGGGCTCGGTCATCGACCTGCTGGCGATCCTGGTCGAGCAGTCGCTC
>DAOKZM010000255.1:0-3661 GCA_035325665.1 Thermomicrobiales bacterium
CCTCGTCACCGCTATCCGCACCAGCGTTCCCCTTCCCTCTCCGTTCCCGGATTGTAGTCAGCGCCGACTCGACCACGCCAGACGTCTGCCCGGCTGCGGTATACTTATTGTCGGGTGAGGCGACTACGGCGGCCGGATGGTTACAGCGTTTCGAGCCAACATCACTAGTTTTCGGGCGTCGTTGGGCGATTCCCAGGGATCGATCCTCCGGACTCCCACCTGCGGATGCAGGCTTGAAAGCTAGTCCATCCGGTGCGGCCCGCCTCGCCCGTTCCTCTTTCCCGGCACCCGTCAGCCGCCCCGCGCGGCGGATCCAGAATCAGGACCACCGGTGAGCGTACTCCTCTACGGCGACGATCAGCTGCGCATCGACGAGCGGATTCGGGCGCTGCGCGAGTCGCTCGATCCGCAGGGTCTGAGCGCGGCGACCATCGACGTCCCGGCATCGTCCGCCGCGGAGATTGCGTCGGCGTGCCAGTCCTCGCCGTTCTTCGGCGGTCAGCGTGTGGTCGTCCTGCGCCAGCCAATCGCGAAACCAAAGAAATCCGCTGACGAGGAAGCCCCCGACGATTCCAGCGCCCGCGTCACCTGGGCCGAGCTGGCGGCGATCATCAAGGGCTGCCCGCCAACGACCGCCGTGCTGATGCGCCACATCGGCTCGCTCAGACCCACGCATTACGCCCGCAAGACGATCAAGTCGCTCGGCTGGACGGAGGAGTTCTACGCCATCCCGCGCGGTGGCGAGCTGCTGGCCTGGACGACAGACCGGGCGCGCTCGCGCGGCGCCGAACTGCGGCCGGACGCCGCGGAGACGCTCCTCGACTTACTGTATCCGGGCGCGTGGCGGAAACCAGCCTCCCAGTACGACACATCGTCGCCGGACACGCACCTGATTGCCAGCGAGATCGACAAGCTCATCGCTGCGTCCGACGGGACGATCGACGCCGACCTGGTGCGCGCGCTCGTCGCCGACCGCGGCGGTTACGTCGCGTTCGAGCTGAACAACGCGATGTTCGCCGGTCAGGTCAGCCGCGCGCTCGCGGAACTGGAGAAGATGCTGGAGGCCGGCCAACCAGCGGAGATGATTCTCGGGTCGGTGGCGTCCGAGGCAACCACGATGGCGGCATTGCGCCATACGCGCGAGTTCGGTGCGCCCGCGGTGGCCACGGCTGCGGGTGTGTCCGAAGGCCGGCTCAAGATGGCATCAGGTCGAGGCAGCCGCATCCCGGCCCAGGCCCATCGCCGGATCGCGTCGCTGCTGCGCGACGCCGATGTCTCGGTCAAGACTGGGCGCGAAACAGCCTCGACGATTATCGCCCCGCTCGTAGCAGGGATCGCCGAGGCTGTCAGGATGAGCGCGGGACCGAGTCGTCGCCGGCCCTAGCTCGCCGCCATCTTGTTGTACTTCGCCATCAGGCGCGACTTGCGGCGGGCGGCGTTGTTCGGGTGGATGATGCCCTTCGAAGCGGCGCGGTCCAGCATAGCCTGCGCATTCAGCACGGCCCCGCTGGCGGCTTCCTGCTCGGCCGCCTGAATCAGCTCCTCGGCCCGGCGGACCAGCGTGCGCGACGCGGAGCGATAGACACGGTTGCGGACGCGGCGACGCTCCGCCGCCCTCGCGCGCTTTTCGGCTGACTTGCTGTTGGCCAAGCTCGACCCCCTCCGTCTAGCGGACAGAATGCTCGTGAACACAGAAAGCACGCCCGACGTCGCGGGCGAGCGAACCTGCGAATTGTACTGAACCGCGCGGCCCGGCGCAACCGCGAGGCGGCCGCCTCCGGCCGGTATACTTGATTGTTGTGCCTCGCGCGGCCCGACGCCGGACGGCGAGAGGATTTCCCCGGATTGATGGACGATCGACAACATATTCGCAACTTCGGCATCATCGCCCATATCGATCATGGCAAGTCGACGCTCGCCGACCGGCTGCTCGAGCAGACGGGCACGGTGACCCAGCGTGAGATGGTCGAGCAGATCCTCGACTCGATGGACCTCGAGCGCGAGAAGGGCATCACGATCAAGGCCCGCGCCGTCCGGATGGACTACCTGGCGCGAGACGGTCAGACCTACGAGCTAAATCTGATCGACACGCCTGGGCATGTGGACTTCACCTACGAGGTCAGCCGGACGCTCGCCGCCTGCGAAGGCGCGCTACTCGTCGTCGACGCCGCGCAGGGGATCGAGGCACAGACGCTAGCGAACGTTTACCTCGCGCTGGAGCACAATCTCGCGATCGTCGCCGTCATCAACAAGATCGACCTGCCGAACGCGCAGCCCGAGCGGGTGGCGCAGGAGGTCGGTGACCTGATCGGTCTGCTGCCATCGGAGATTATCCCGGCCTCGGCGAAGGCCGGCATCGGCATCGACGAGATCCTGGAAGCTGTCGTCCAGCAGATCCCGCCCCCAGGCGGCGATGGCGACGCGCCGCTGCGGGCGTTGATCTTCGACTCACACTACGATGCCTACAAGGGGGTCATCGCCTACGTTAAGATCGTCGACGGCAATCTGCCGGCCGATGCGCGCATCAAGCTGATGGCCTCGGGCAAGCAGGCCGAGATACTCGAGACGGGCGTCTTTCGGCCCAGCATGACTCCGATCGCCGGGTTGAAGGTGGGCGAGGTCGGCTACGTTGCGACGGGCCTGAAGGACGTTAGCGACGTCCAGGTCGGCGACACGATCACCCTCGCCAACCGGCCGGCGACGGAACCACTGCCCGGCTACCGGCCGGCCAAGCCGATGGTCTTCGCTGGCTTCTACCCGGTCAACAGCGAGGACTATCCTGAGCTGCGCGACGCGCTCGAGCGACTGAAGCTCAACGATGCCTCGCTCGTGTACCAGCCGGAATCGTCGGACGCGCTCGGCTTCGGCTTCCGCTGCGGCTTTCTCGGCCTACTGCACATGGAGATCGTCCAGGAGCGGCTGGAGCGCGAGTACAAGCTGGACCTGCTGGCAACCGCGCCAAGCGTCGAGTATGAGGTCGTCACGGTCGGCGGCGACATCATCCTGGTTGACAACCCGTCGGACATGCCGAGCCCGGGCGAGATCGCCGAGATCCGCGAGCCGTGGATGGACCTGACGATCATCACGCCGTCGCGCTACATCGGCACGATCATGGAGCTCGTCACCAACCGTCACGGCGCATTCGACACGATGGATTACCTCGACGAGGATCGCGTCTCGATGAGGTTCGGGATGCCGCTCGGCGAGCTCATCGTCGACTTCTACGACCAGCTGAAGTCGCGCACCCAGGGCTACGCATCGCTCGATTACCAGTTCCACAGCATGCGGGCCGCCGACCTGGTCAAGCTGGACGTGCTGGTCAACGGCGTTCCGGTCGATGCCCTGTCACTCATCACTCACCGAGAGGATGCCTATAATCGCGGCCGAGCGCTCGTCAGCCAACTGAAGCAGCTCATCCCGCGCCAGATGTTCGAGGTGCCGATCCAGGCTGCGATCGGCAGCCGGGTCATCTCTCGCGAGACGATCAAGGCGATGCGGAAGAACGTGCTCTCCAAGTGCTACGGCGGCGACATCACCCGCAAGCGCAAGCTGCTGGAGAAGCAGAAGGAGGGCAAGTCGCGGATGAAGATGGTCGGCAGCGTCGAGATCCCCCAGGAGGCGTTCATGGCGGTGCTCAGCCTCGGCGACGAGCGCGGGGCGG
>DAOKZM010000255.1:3694-4394 GCA_035325665.1 Thermomicrobiales bacterium
ATCACCATCGATGCTCGTGCCGTCACCCGCGGCGACGGCGTCGAGTGGCTGTCCCATATCCCGACCGGCGCGCTCGTCGTCGCCCGAAGCATGCGCCTGGCGCCGGCAGCATTCCGCGACGGTCTCGACATCGCGCGCGACTACGACGCAGTGCTCGACGGGAAACCGGCCGCGGGAATGGCCGACCACATCGCCGATGACATCCTCGCCTTGGCAGCTGAACGTGATGCGACGGAGGTCGTCTATCTCCTCGGCCCCACCGGCGCGATCGGCGACGCGACAATGGTTCGCCTCGCCGCGCAAGCCGAGGTGCTCTCCTCGGGCGGCACGTTGCCGGTCTGTGGAGGCCCGCTCGCCGTGGTCGATGCACTGTCGTTGGCCGAGGCCCGCGCCGCAGCGCCATTCGACGCCGGCCTGGTGGCGCTGGACCCTTCGATGACGACCGTCGTGACCAACTGGTGTGGCGACGGGGTCACGGCGGCCGCGACCGACTACCTGCGGATACGCTTGGGGATCCAACTATTTCCCGCGGCTAACGATGACGCGTGTCTGGTCCTGCCCGCCAGCGAGTCGACAGGGAGCGCCTCGTTCGCGTCCCTGCGACAGGTCTACGCCCGCTTGCGCCGGCCCGAGGGTTGCCCGTGGGATCGCGAGCAATCCGAGCTCTCCACCCTCGACTACATCACCGAGGAAGTCGGCG
>DAOKZM010000255.1:4404-5320 GCA_035325665.1 Thermomicrobiales bacterium
GATGCCCTGGACGCCGAGGACTGGACCCATGCGGCCGATGAGCTCGGCGATATCCTCGGCAACCTCGTCATGATTGCCCAGATCGCCGAGGAGCACGGTCGATTCACCCTGGAGGACGCGGTTGCCGCGTTGAGCGCCAAGCTCGTGCGCCGCCACCCCCACGTGTTCGGCGACGAGCAGGCCGGCTCGCCGGACGAGGTGCTGGCGATCTGGAACAGGGTCAAGCAACACGAGAACGACGGATTGGATCGGGGAGGTTCGACGACCGAATGACGACGATCGACAAGCTGCGTCCCTACGTGACCTGCGGCGAATTGCGCGCGGAAGACGCCGGCCGGACGGTGACCCTGAAGGGCTGGGTCAACCGGCGGCGCGATCACGGCGGCCTGATCTTCCTCGACGTCCGCGACCGCTACGGTCTGACCCAGGCTGTCTGCAACCCGGAGGGATCGCCGGAAGCGCACCGAACGGCCGAGCAGGTGAGGTCGGAGTACGTCGTCCAGGTCACCGGCACGGTCCAGCTTCGTCCCGAGGGCACTCGCAACGCCAACATGGCGACTGGCGATGTCGAGGTCATCGTCGATGACCTGGTCATCCTGAACGCCGCGCGAACGCCGCCGTTCGAGATCACCGATCACTCGGACGTCGATGAGTCGCTGCGGCTCGAGTACCGCTACCTCGACCTGCGGCGCCCGAAGATGCAGGAGAACCTCATCCTCCGTCACCGGATCGTTAAGAAGATCCGCGAGTACCTCGACGACCGTGACTTTATCGAGATCGAGACGCCGATCCTGATCAAGAGCACGCCCGAGGGCGCCCGCGACTACCTCGTCCCGAGCCGGCTGTACCCGGGTCAGTTCTACGCCCTGCCGCAGTCGCCGCAGCAGATGAAGCAGCTCCTGATGGTGGCCGGGAT
>DAOKZM010000256.1:0-255 GCA_035325665.1 Thermomicrobiales bacterium
TCGATGCATATGCCGGTCAGAGTGGCTCCCCGGTGCTGCGCGAAAGCGATGGGCGCGTTATCGGCGTCCTCACCGGAGAGTCGTCAATCGCCAATCTGGCCGTCCGGGTCCATGTCCCGATGGTGAACGACATAGCGGCAACCTGCATAGAAATCGGATGCGCATTCTCTTCCTGGGTCGAGCCGGCACCGAACGTGCCAAACCCCGCCGACGCGTTCGCCCGAACCTGGGCGCGAACCGACGCGCCAGTGGCGG
>DAOKZM010000256.1:265-5297 GCA_035325665.1 Thermomicrobiales bacterium
CGATTATGAGCCCTACGCCGAATCGCCGGGCGGCCAACGCGCCGTCGCCTACCTCGACAAGAGCCGTATGGAGGTCTCGAATCCCTACGGCGACCAGAGCAGCCCCTGGTACGTGACAAACGGACTCCTGGTGAGTGAGATGATCGTAGGTCTGCTCCAAACCGGCGACGCCAGTTACGAGCCACGGAGTGCCGCTGCCGTCAACATCGCTGGCGATCCTGACGACATTGGCGGTCCCATGTACAGTACGTTCCAGGGACTGCTCACCGCACCGGCGCTCAACAGCTGGCAGACGATCAACCAGCGCGTCGACCGCGCCGGGAACGTCTGGGTCGATCCGAACATGGACTGGTACGGCGTCACCGCCGCCTACCTCGTCGAGGTCCCTAACCTCCGCCACCAGGTCGCATCGCCGTTCTGGGAGTTCATGAACTCCAGCGGGATCGTGTTCGACGGCAACAGCACGACCTGGGCGCAACTCTTCGAGAACCCGTTCTATGCTACGGGTTACCCGATCACTGAAGCGTACTGGTCGACCGTGAAGGTCGGTGGCAGCCAAAAGGACGTGCTCATCCAGTGCTTCCAGCGCCGCTGCCTGACCTACACGCCGAGTAACCCGGCCGGCTGGGAGGTCGAGGCCGGCAACGTCGGGCAGCACTACTACATCTGGCGATACGGCGCGATGCCGTAACCCGGCGCGACAGATCGAGGTCGACGGACGTCGGGAAGCGCGACCGCGCTTCCCGGCTCGCCGTCTCCTGAGCCGTGTATCATTCGCCTTTGCAGTTGCCGGCCAGGCCGGCCGGTTGGCGGTTCCGGAAAGTGATCGACCCCATGTCGCGATGCCTGTACGCGCTGTCGTCCCGCCGTTCGATCCAGTGGTGGACCGGGTTCTCGTCCAGTCTGTAGGCCGGGGAGGCGACGATCGTCGCCCGTCCTCTGGCCTCTTCGGAATGCGGACCCCGAACACTCCGTTGCGAACGACGACGATGCGGAAGGCAGGCTCCTCAGATGGCTGAACGTACCCAGCAGACGATCACGCTCGCGATCGACCTCGACGGCGTTCTGACCGAACACCCGGCGGCGCTCGCCCAGGCCGCCAACGAGCACTTCAACCTCGTCCTCCCCGACTCGGCCTTCGTTGACTCGACCGGTCACGCCGTCTCGCTCGCCGTCCGCGAGTGGGTCTACGGGCCGGATGGACCGGCCATGCGGCTGGAGCCCAACCCTCAGGCGCGCGAGTTCATGCGCCGGGTTGTCGGGCGGCTCGGCGCCGAGAACGTCCGGATCGTCACCGCCCGCCCGCCGTCGTCGCTGGAGATGACGCTCGCCTGGCTGCGGGAGAACGAACTCGATCTCTGCGAGGTGATCATCGCCGACGACAAGGTCGCTGTCGCCCGCGAACTGGGCGTCACGCACGCGATCGAGGATTCGATCCGCCACGCCCGCTCCTACACCGCGGCCGGTGTCACCTGCTACTTCCTGCCGAACGGCCTCGGC
Organism: Thermomicrobiales bacterium; assembly: GCA_035325665.1. Taxonomy (GTDB): domain Bacteria; phylum Chloroflexota; class Chloroflexia; order Thermomicrobiales; family CFX8; genus JAMLIA01. The sequence goes on from DAOKZM010000256.1 coordinate 1,766, forward strand.
ATCCGGCCGCGCGGGATCGACCACCCCGCGATTGACCTGGCCGACATCGCCGCCCGGCTGCTGGACGACGCAGCACACGCGACCGAGGCCGAGCGGCCGACAGTCGTCATCGCCGACCAGATCGACGCCACGGCCCGCGAGCGGATCGGCCGCGCCGCAGAGATCGTCGACGTCGACGGCGCCGACGTCGCCGCGCTTCACGCCGCAGTCGCCGACGCCGACGCGTTGATCGTCCGCTCGGAGACGCAGGTGGACGCCGCGGTCTTCGCGGCCGCTCCGCGGCTGCGGGTCGTCGCCCGGGCCGGAGTCGGCGTGGACAACATCGACGTCGATGCCGCGACGCGGGCCGGAGTGCTGGTTCTCAACGCGCCGGGGGCGAACTCGACCTCGGCGGCCGAGCATACGCTGGCGCTGATCCTTGCGATCTCACGCCAGATGATCGACGCCAACCAGACCCTCCACGCCGGGCGATGGGAGCGCAAGCGCTACCGGCCGTTCGACCTGGCGGGGAAGACAGTCGGAATCGTCGGGCTTGGCCGCGTCGGCAGCAAGGTCGCCCAGCGTCTGGCGGCGTTCGAGGCGCGCCTGGTCGGCTACGACCCCTACATCCCGGTCGAACGCTTCCAGGAGCTCGGCGTCCGCCCGGCCTCGTACAAGGAGCTGCTGGCGGCCAGCGACATCGTCACCTTCCACGTCCCTTCGACCGACGAGACGCGGGCGATGCTCGGCCCCGAGACCTTTCCGCTCCTGCCCCCTGGCGCAATCGTCATCAACGCGGCGCGTGGCGACGTGGTGGACGACCAGGCGCTGGCCAACGCGCTCGACGCCGGGATCGTCGCGGCCGCCGGGGTGGACGTCTTCCCGCATGAGCCGGTGACGTCGTCGCCGCTCTGGGGCCGGCCGAACGTCGTGCTCACGCCCCACATCGGCGGCAGCAGCGGCGCGGCGCTGGCAGCCGTCGGCGAGATCATCTCGCGCTCGACGCTCGCGGCGCTGCGCGGCGAGGCAGTCGCCAACGCCGTCAACCTGCCGGCCGCGACGCTGGAGAGCGCCGAGCTGGCGCGACTGACGCGGGTCGCCGGAGCGGCCGGTCATCTGCTCGGCGTGCTCTCGTCGGGCATCCCCGAGGCGGTCGTGATGCGGCTGCACGGCGATGTCGCCGGGGCGGTCGCCGAGCACGTGTTCCTGGCAGCACTTTCGGAGGGGCTGCAGCACTGGACGACGACACGGGTCACACCGGTCAACGCCCGGCTCGTCGCCGAGCAGCACCGCATCGTCCCGCGGATCGTCGCCAGCGACGAGCGCCAGGCGGACCGCCCGACCGACGCGATCGACTTCACCTTCGAGGCTGCCGGCGACGGCGCGCACGTCGTCCGCGTGCGTTGGGCGAACGGCTCGGCCGGGATCGTCGAGGTCGACCGCTTCTCGCTCGACCGCCCGCTGGCCGGCGACATGCTGATCACCCACCACCGCGACCGGCCGGGGATGATCGGACACGTGGGTACGATCCTCGGCCGCCACGACGTCAACATCGCCGGGATGCAGGTGGGCCGGCACTACCGCGGCGGCGAGGCGATCATGGTGCTCAACGTCGACAACGCCATTCCGCAGGAGGCGCTGCTCGAGATCCTGGCGATCGACGACGTCCATACCGCCTGGGTCGTCTCGCTTCCTGAGCCGGAGCCAGCCTGGGTCCAGGAGCCACTCCAGCCTAGCGTTGTCGGGGCTAGCGCCGACTAATTGATCGCTGCTGGGATATGTCGTTCCCGCCGGCCCTTAGAGGTCGGTGGTCACCGAGCGCCCGTCCCGCGCGTCGTTTCGGGCGGCCGCCGCCGAGAACACCGCCTGCCAGGCCGATCGGGTCCGGTCCACTCGCTCGACGACCGACTCGGCCCGCGAGCGGTCGGTCGAGACGATGATGAACGCAGCGCGGTAGTGCCCGTCGCGCGGGCGCTCGCGCTTCTCCGCCTGCCGGTCGGGCAGGATCACTCGCCGCGCCGGAATCGAGCCCTCGCGCCCCCAGTATTCGCGGCCCGTCGCGTCGCCGCCGGCCCAGGGCGGTAGCATCGACCGCAGCACCCAGCCAACCGTCCCGAAGGCAAAGTCGCGGTCCGGCACGCCGCGTAGCACCTTCGGGAGCCGGTCGAGCCGGTCGGTCTGCAGGAATGCCTGCTGCTCGTCGTCGTGCTCGTGGTTGAACGGAGCCCGGATTAGCAGTCGCTTGTTCTGGACTTCGACCCTGCCTCCCGGCGCCGGAATGTGAGCGAACACCTCGCCGGCCGGCAGGTTGGTCAGCGCGACGTCGAGGTCACGCTCCGACGGCCGGTCCTCGAACTGATGGACGAAGGTGCGGTCTCCGATCCTCAGCTCGAGGTTGTAGAACGCGCCCTCGGCAAGCACCGACTTGTCGCTGGTGAGGACGTACATTCCAATCGCCCGTGGCCGCTCGGTGATCTTGACCGACTCAACCGTCCGGAACTGCTCGAAGCTGCCGGTCGTCCGCCCGAACTGCGTCTCGAGGTCGTCAAACAGGCCGGGGACGCGCGGGCCACCGACGTCGCGGTCGCGCCGGCTGAGCCGCGCCTGGCAATGGTACGTGTCGCCACGCCGGACGATCCGGAGTTGGACGCCGTTGAACCCGTCGCTCGACAGCGGGCGGTAGGCCTTGCCAAGGGCCACGCGCGGCCTGCCCGGTTGGCTGCTGCGCCGGACGATGAGCGTCCGGTGGTCGCTGCCGAACCCGAAGCGGAGCATGTCAACGCGACTGAAGGCGACGAAGATGCCGGCCTCGTAGGCCAGCGGCGCGGCGAGCCGGGGCGAAAGCCAGCGGATCGAGCCGCCGTCGTAGGCAGAACGCGGATCGATCATCCCCATGATTGCCAGCTCGAGGTCGTTGTACTCGATGCCACGGAAGAAGAACGGCAGGCCGAAGTTCGAGATCAGCGGCGGGTCCGGCTGGAACGTCGGCGCGTGCTTCCAGTGGCCCCAGCCGTCCTCCTCGGCCAGCCGCTCGTAGTCCTGGCCGTCGAGCGGCGACGCGTCGGCGTCCCAATACGGACTCCAGTGGATGTTCTCCCGCCCGAGCAGCGGCAGCCCCTCGACCGGCTGACGATCGATGAGGTGGTCAGCCAGCGACTCGTCTAGCCCGATCTCGTCGCCGTTCTCCTGCCGGAACCGCAGATCGTGCGGCACGAGCCAATGATGGCCGACTTCCTGCGCCACGACGCGAAGGTGGCTCTTCAGTTCCGGGATGCTCAGGTCGCGAGGTAGCTCGTTCATGCGGATGATGCCGCGCATCGGCCGCGGCTCGACCCCCATATCCTCGTGCGCGTGCTCGGACGGCGCGTCGCGGACCGCGGGGACTGGATAGGTCACCCAGAAGTCGTGCGAGCCGCGGCGGACCGGGCCGCGGTCGCGGTCGTAGAGCAGGGCGCGCAGCCGCTCGCGATAGTCGTCGTCAGCGTCGCGCGAGTAGACGTCGCGGCCGTAGACAACGAGGACATTCGGGTAGTCGGGAAGCGTGCCGACGTTA
>DAOKZM010000257.1:0-5275 GCA_035325665.1 Thermomicrobiales bacterium
CGTCTCTCCTTGGACGGCCGACATGTAGACCCAGACCGGGAATGCCGTACCGTCGTCCGAAACCGCGGTGCCGCTGAAGACCATGATCGGCAGCAGGAACTCGCCAGTGTTGCCGGCCCCGACGGAGTAGGCGAGCCCGACGCTTTCGACGGTGAACGTCGCCGACACCGCGCCGTCGCCCGGGACGCCGCTCATGTCGGCCTCGATCGCGCCCTGCCCGGCGAGGACCTGGTTCCACACCTCGGAAAGCGAGCGCATGCCGTACTCCGAGGCGATGTAGTCCGCCGGCCACTGGACGTTTGCCTCGCGGACGACGCCGTCTCCGGTGACCGTGATCGACGCCGACGGAAACGCCGCCAGAAGTGGTGACGGACTAGCGGGCTGGACGAGGACGACAGCGAGGTCCGCCTCGTCGTTACGACCGATGATCTGCCCTCCGCCGACTCCCGTGCTGACCAGCGCGCTCGATGCTAGCCAACCTTCGGCGGCGGAGATGAGCGTCGCGTCATCGGCGAGCATCGCTGGCGTCGCCGACGAGTCACTGTATTGAATCGCCCGCGGCCGGACCGACAGCGACTGACTCGTGCCGTCTACGCGGAAGGCGCCGGTTCCGGTGCTCTGAACATCGCCATCGATGCCGAGGTTGGCGGCCATCGCCGCGACGTCGTCGGCGGTGTAATCAGGCCAGATGAACTTGTACACTGTCCCGGTCTCCGGCGCGGCGACCGCCGATCGGTCGAGGACGTAATCGAGCGAGAGACCACGCGACAGGCCTCCGCTCACGATCTGTGCCGGCGGGAGCGCGCCGAAATCGCCGATGAGCGGGTTCGGCCGCCTCGGTCGGCGCCGGTTCAGTGGGAATCTCGGTCGTCTCGGCTGCTTCGCTCGCCGTCGTCGCGGTTGACTCGCCGGCCTCGGTCGTCGCCGTCGGTTGAGATGTCGCCGTCGTGACGGTCGGCGTGGCCAGGGCGACCGACGGCAGCGTGGCTGTCGATCCGGCCGCGGCGGTCGGGCTGGCGTCGACCTGGCGGAACGACGCCTGAGTTGCCGCGGCGCCCGCGGTGGTCGGTTCGTCGTTTCCCCGGCCAGTCAACAGCATCACGCCGACGAAGGCGAATGCGGCGACGAAGAAGACGATCGCGATCAGCGCATTGCGTTGCGACGCGTCGCGACTCGCCCGGGCCGGTGGCCGCCGTCGGGCGTCGTACGTGCGGCGATCTCGCAACCGAATCTATCCTTTCACCACCCGCCCACGCGGATGCTCCCCCGGCGTGGCCGCCTCGGGGGAGTCTGACTGGACGCGATTCGGAAGCCTACACCACTTCCTGGATGCGGCGCAGTTGGACGATCTGGTCGCGCAGGAGCGCCGCGCGCTCGTACTCCAGCATCTTGGCGGCGTCCTTCATCTGGCGCTCGAGGTCGTTGATGAGGCGCGCGAGCTCGTCTGGCGGGATCATCGCGATCTCGCCGTTCGGCGTTTCGGCCGCGTACGCTGGGCTCTCCTCGGCCGCCATCCTGACCCGATCAGTCAGGTCGCGGATCTCCTTGACGATCGAGCGCGGGACGATGCCGTGCTCCTCGTTGTGCGCGATCTGCTTCTCCCGGCGGCGGTACGTCTCCTCGATCGCCTTCCGCATCGAGTCGGTCACGTTGTCCGCGTACATGATCGCCATGCCGTCGACGTGTCGGGCCGCACGGCCGACCGTCTGAATCAGCGAGCCGTAGGAGCGCAGGTAGCCTTCCTTGTCGGCGTCGAGGATCGCCACCAGCGATACCTCGGGCAGGTCGAGGCCCTCGCGGAGCAGGTTGATCCCGACGACAACGTCGTAGATGCCGAGGCGCAGGTCACGCAGGATTTCGATCCGCTCCAGCGTCTCGATCTCCGAGTGGAGGTAGTGGGTGCGGATACCCATCTCCTTGAGATAGTCGGAGAGATCCTCGGCCATCTTCTTGGTCAGCGTCGTGACCAGCACGCGCTCGCCACGGCCGACGCGTTCATTGATCTCATGGACCAGGTCGTCGATCTGACCCTTGGTCGGGCGGACCGCGATCTGGGGGTCGACCAGGCCGGTCGGCCGGATGATCTGCTCGACGACTTGTTCGGAGTGCTCCATCTCGAACGGCCCCGGCGTCGCCGAGACATGGACGATCTGGTGGACGGTTTCGAGGAACTCGTCGAAGGTCAGTGGCCGGTTGTCGCGGGCGGACGGCAGCCGGAAGCCATGCTCGATCAGCACGTCCTTGCGCGCCTTGTCGCCGTGATACATGCCACGTACCTGCGGGAGTGAGATGTGCGACTCGTCCACGAAGAGGAGGAAGTCGGCGGGGAAGTAGTCGAGCAGCGTCCACGGCTTCTGTCCCGGCTGGCGCCGGCCGAGGTGCATCGAGTAGTTCTCGACGCCTGCGCAGTAGCCGGCCTGCTGCAGCATCTCGACGTCGTACATCGTCCTCTGGCGCAGGCGTGCCGCTTCGAGAATCTTGCCCTGCGCTTCGAGCTCAGTCAGGCGCTCGTCGAGCTCGTCGACGATGTCGCCGATCGCGACCTTGAGCTTCTCGTCGGTCGTAACGAAGTGTTTGGCCGGATAAATCTCCGTCGCGTCGCGCTCGGCGAGGATCTCGCCGGTCAGCGGGTCGAGCTCGACGATGCGGTCGATCTCGTCGCCGAAGAACTCGACACGGATAGCCAGCTCCTCGTAGACGGGATAGATCTCCAGCGTGTCGCCGCGGACGCGGAACGTGCCGCGGACCAGCGTCATGTCGTTCCGGTCGTACTGGACGTCGATCAGGTGCCGCAGCACCCGGTCACGCCGGATCGCCTGGCCACGCTTGAGGCTCACAACCTGCTCCTCGTAGTCCGACGGCGACCCGAGGCCATAGATGCAAGAGACCGAGGCGACGATGATCACGTCGTTGCGCGACCGCAGCGCCCGGGTGGCGGCGTGCCGCAGCTTGTCGATCTCGTCGTTGATCTGCGCATCCTTCTCGATGTAGGTGTCGGTCCGCGCGATGTACGCCTCGGGCTGGTAGTAGTCGTAGTACGAGACGAAGTACTCGACCGCATTGTCCGGGAAGTACTCCTTGAACTCGCTGTAGAGCTGGGCTGCCAGCGTCTTGTTATGGGCCAGCACCAGCGTCGGCTTCTGAACGCGCTGGATCACGTTCGCCATCGTGAATGTCTTGCCAGAGCCGGTGACGCCGAGTAGCGTCTGCTGGGCCATGCCGGCCTCGATCCCGACTGCGAGCTTGTCGATGGCCTCTGGCTGGTCGCCGGTCGGTTGGAGGTCGGAGACGATGCGGAATGCTGGCATCAGATGTCGCTCCATTCGGGAGGGATGAAGAAGCCGGCCGCGGTGTCGGCCGGCAGAGACTCGTCAAGTATACCGCAGTCGCCGATTTTCGCGTCCGGACGCGACAAGACGCGCCGTCACCGGCCGCCATCCCGGCCTCCGGGAGACGTGCTGGCGACGGCCGGGACATTAGCGACGAACGCGCCGGATCCAGTCCCTGATACGATCACCGATCGGCTCACCGTCGTCTGGCGAAAGGCTGATGTCGCGGCCGCGCCAGGTCTTCGAGCCCTGAATCGACGAGCCGCCCCCTCCGGTCCGGCCCCGCCTCGCGAGCAAAAGCACGAAGCAGCCCAACGAGAGGATCGTCGCGACGATCTGGATCAGGCCGCTCGTCATCAGCGCCACGAACGCGAAGCCGAAGACGAGGGCCAGCGTGATTCCGGGCGATAGTGCTGGCAGGCTCGGCATCGAGAATCGTCGCCGTCGTGGCGCGGAGCGCGACGAATGGACCAAACGCAGATGAGGCTGGCGGGTCTTCGGCGGTTCGTTCTCCATGCGATCGAGGATCTGGATGATCTCCTCCTCGACCTTCGTGTACTTCTTGTCCGGCATCGCTGCCTCCTCCGCGACGTGGTGCGGAGCACGGGGGACGTGAATCGCATTCCTTCGTGGTTCCGCGAGGTTCTGCCCGGATCGACGACTGGCTGTTGCGCTGAGAAGCCTACGCGCGAACGGAACGACGACGTGTTGCTAGTGTACGACAAGACCGGCGTTTCGGGATGCTATCGGCGGAAGGTATCGGAGACCCGGCTCAGGTGGTGATAGACTTCGAGGTCGGTCCTCACGATGCCGCCCGGCAGCCGCCGCGGACACCAGCAACCAGCACACGACAAATGCCACTGGATGGAACGATGATTCGATACTCTGTTGCCGACGATGATGGGACAGTCAGCTTTCAAGGTCCCGCCCATGCCATGAAGATGCTCGTGGCCGCGTGCGCTCGCGGCGCCACGACGCTCGACGAGCTACTGGACTATACGCTCCGGTACGATGACCAGTTCTCGCGGAACATCTTCGATGGTCTGGCGGTGTTCGACGAGCACAACTCGCGCGAGAACACCAGCCAGATCGACGAGATCCTGGCCAACCGCGCGCCGACTGACTGGCCGCCGTTTCGCGTCTACAACGACGCGACCCGGCGGGCGAGCACCCAACCGGGTCGCGCGGGCATGATCGTCTTCAACCTTCGGACCAAGCGGATCGTCCAGGTGCACAACAGCTACGCGGAGATCCAGCGGCGCGACCGTGGCCGCATCCGCGAGGGTGGCCGCCCGACGCGGACGCTTTACTACTACGACTTGCCGTCCGAGTGGTCGATCGTGCCCTGAGCCTCTTACTCGCGGTCCTTGCGCGGCGCTGGCCTGGGGCGGCCGCCCGGCGAGTCCATCCGCGGCCGGCGGCGGAACATCCCGCCGAATAGCATCTGGTTCATCTGATCGCCGACCGAAGAACGCGAAAGCTCGTCCTGCGTCTGCTGGACGAGTTGGCCCTCGCGGCGCTCGGTGGTCGCCCAGTCGGCGCGGGCGTCGCGCGCCTCGTTGAAGTGCGCGAGGAGCGTCTCGTCGGCCTCGTCCGTTGCTGAGGCGATCAGCGACCGCTCGTGCTGGAGCTCCTCAATGGCAGTGTCCAGCCAGCGCACGATCGCGCCACGGTTCGTCGCGCAAATGTCGCGATGCATCTGCGGGCTACCGGCGGCGAGCCGCGACGCGTCGCGGAAGCCGCCCGCGCTCAGGTGCTTCATGTCGCGCCAGCCGGCGTCGCGGCTCACCGAGCGCATCAGGGCGACCGACAGCAGGAACGGAAGATGGCTGATGCCTGCCACGTAGGCGTCGTGCTCGAGGGCGTCGATGAAGAGCGGCTCGGCGCCGAGCGCGTTGACCATGCCGCGGACGGTCTGGACGGCAGTCTCATCGGCCTTGACGCTC
>DAOKZM010000258.1:0-237 GCA_035325665.1 Thermomicrobiales bacterium
GGTCCGGCCAGTCGCTCTTGTCGGCGAACTGGACGGATTCCTCGACGACCTCCTCGACCTCGGCGTCGATCCGGTCGAAGTCGGTCTGCTCGGCCTTGCCGGCGTCGATCAGCTGCTGGCGGAAGCGCGGGATCGGGTCGTGCGCCCGCTGCTCCTCGACCTCGGCCTTAACGCGGTACGCGTCCGGGTCGGCCATTGAGTGGCCGCGGAAGCGGTAGGTCATCGCCTCGATGAAGT
>DAOKZM010000258.1:247-590 GCA_035325665.1 Thermomicrobiales bacterium
GGCCGTTGCCGGCAGTGCAGTACTCGCGGGCGCGCTCGGTAGCCTCGCGCATCGCCAGCACGTCCTGGCCGTCGACGATCTCGGTCTTGATGCCGAGGCCCTCGGCCTTGGTGGACATCTGCGGCACGGCCGAGTGGTACTCAGAGGCGGTGCCCATCGCGTAGTTGTTGTTCTCGCAGAGGAAGACGACCGGCAGCTTCCAGAGCGAGGCCATGTTGAGGGCCTCGAAGAAGGCGCCCCCGTTGGTCGCGCCGTCGCCGAAGATGACCATCGAGACGCCGTCGATCCCCTGGTACTGGAGCGCCAGTCCGATGCCGGCGCCGATGAGGATGTGGCCAGAGAC
>DAOKZM010000258.1:600-1658 GCA_035325665.1 Thermomicrobiales bacterium
ATGGCGTAGCCGCCCCAGAAGTTGCGTTCCAGATGGATCATGTGCATCGAGCCGCCGCGGCCGTTGGTCGTCCCGGTCACGCGGCCGAAGAGCTCGGCCATGACGGCGTTCGGGTGGGCCCCGATCGCCAGAGCGTAGCCGTGGTCGCGGTAGTGGGTGACGAGATGGTCTTGCTGCTGGAGGACGCTGATCGCGCCGACGGCGATCGCCTCCTCGCCGATATAGAGGTGGAGGAAGCCGCCGATCTTGCCGAAGGCGTACTGCTCGGCCGAGCGCTCCTCGAACCTGCGGATCAGGACCATCTGGCGGTAGAGTTCGAGCAGCTCGTCCTTGCTCATCGAGCCGAGGGCCGCGTCGCCAGCCCGTACGGCCGGCTCAGCCTTGCTAGCCATGCCACGCCCTTTCGTCCGGTTTGTCCGGTTATTGTTCCCAGTCGTCTTGCCCGCGTCGGCCTGCGCGGGTGTGGCAGTCGTGCCGTGCTTGTCAGGCGATGATCGCGGCAACCCGTCCAGCCTCCCCGTCCATCTGTCGTGGCGCCCTCGCGCGGATTGTGAATCGCGTAACAAGGGCGCGAGTGGCGGCTGGTTTCGCGCGTCTCTCCCCCGATTCCAGCCGGGATGGCGGATGCGCAACCGCTCCCCCGCCTCCGATCACCGATTGTACGCCACCCGTCCCAGGCCGGTCTATGGCTGGCCCGAATTGGCCGATCCGTCGATCATCCAAATCGGCCAGTCGTGGTCATGCGCAGCGCCGATTCGGCCGCCCCCGGCCCCGGCCATGCCGAACCGGACGACACGCCTCGTCCGGTTGACGGAAAACGAGTTGGCGTCCACCACCGAAAAGCCCCTCCCCTGTGAAGGGGAAGGGTTTGGGGGTCGTCGTGCTACCCTTTCCGCCATCGAACGCTATCAGAGGAGGCAGTGGTGCGGGTCGTCCTGATCGTCGTCGCGGTGATCCTGGTGATCTGGCTGCTCGGCGCGGTCGTCGGACTGGTCGGCCGCGTCGTCCAGGTGCTGCTGATCGTCGTCGTGCTGCTGCTCGTGTTGCGCGCGCTGATG